>JANXUC010000018.1 GCA_025352065.1 Acidobacteriaceae bacterium
CCTGGAAAGGCAGGCGTACCTGCCCGACGGTTAGAAAAGTCACCGTGTGGATCTCATCTGCATTTGATGTCCAGGTGACGCTGTCCCCTACGTGTATCCACAGCTCATTTGGAAGAAAAGCCAGAGCCTGATGAGCCATGGATTTACTCTGGGCTCCGAAACTAGCTTGCCATTGCGCGTGCGCGAACTGGGGAAGAACCATGAAAACAAGCACAAACATCCAACGGATGCTTGGAAGGCGGACTGAATTTGAATCGTTCATCGTTTCTCCTTAAGTAGTTATCTGGCGAGTAGCCCAACGAAAACTCGATGTCTCTAGTTGCCAGCCGTCCCAGCGACGGCGGACACTGTAGCCAAAGTATTATCGGCGGCGAAGGTCAGCCTCACCGTGATCTGCAGCGCTCCTTGCGATGTAAACCCTGCCCGGCATGGGTTAGGCGGGTGGAGGTCCGCCGCGAAATTTATCGGTCCGGGGCTAATCCCGGCTGGCAAACTTAATATCGACGTTGCACCGTTGCCAATATATTTTCCGTTTTGGCCCGTGCCCTTGACGGTCATCAAGTTGATGTGGACGTCCACGGTATTCGCAACAGTATCCACTTGGGCCACAACATGCACGTTGCCGGTGAAGTTTACTGTGTCTGGGGATACGCAGGTGGAGGGGCCGGGGGGGGGAATTACCAATACACTGCCACTCAATGGGCCGATGGCCTCCGAGGTGACGGTTGTGTCTTGCTGGGCAAATGCTGCCGTGCCCAGAGCGCAAATCAAACTCAAAACTATCGTTAGAATCTTGCTGAATTTTTTCACGGTTGTTCTCCTTCAAGCCGGTTGAATTTGTAAGTCGCGATGCCGGGAGCAAATGATGCCACCGCAAGCAGCGAACCTGGATAGAGGGGGTAAGGTCATGAGCATCGTGCGGGAGCGGTGCCAAGCGCCTGCGCTCCAGTCAGGGCGCTAACGGTTTGCGTATTCATGACTTTTCTCCTTCGAAAGATTTTTGCAGCCAGAGTTCGCCGCGATGACCCTAAGTTTTCGCCGAAAATCAGATTGGCCTCAATCCCAGCACTCTCCCATGAGCCTCACTTGTGGCTCACAGAGCAAGTAACTGAATTTAAAGCAGATAGCAGCCCTCCTCTGCTGCCGGAGATGCGTGATAAACTCGCGGCTAAAGCGGGAAGGATGTGGATGTGATGGAGAGGCCTGCCCAGATGGTGCGCTTCGGGGTCTTTGACGCCGATTTTCGCACCCAAGAACTGCGTAAGCAGGGAGTGCGGGTGAAGTTGCCCCAACAATCGTTTCAGATTCTGCGGATGCTTCTGGAGCGCCCGGGAGAGTTGGTGAGCCGTGATGACCTACGCCAGGCTTTGTGGCCGGCAGATACGTTTGTAGATTTCGACCACGGGCTGAACAATTCCATCAGTCGCATTCGTGACGCACTGAACGACTCCGCCGATACGCCACGCTATATCGAGACCTTGCCCCGGCTGGGCTATCGCTTTATTGGGAAGATTAATGTGGCGGCAACGCCATTGGAAGCGCCTCTCCCCGAGGCGAACCGCTCGGTTGATCGCCGGGCCTTGGACGACGATCCCGATCATCCTCAATACGTAGAACCTGTCCCAGGGCGCGGATACCGGTTCGTTGCAGCCATCGAAAGACGTGCGAATGGCGCTGCGGCAAGGTCTGAGACTCAGGAATCCAGAGCTGATGTTGCGACTACTCCTTCTCCTAACGTCGGCAAGCGCCCGCAGATTTGGTACTGGGTCGCGATTTGCGCAACTGCTGTGGTGCTGGCCGGAATTGGCCTCCTGCATTTCCGGCCGAAACCCTCGCCGCCCGCTGGCAGAATCATGCTGGCCGTGCTTCCTTTCCAGAATCTGAGCGGCGACTCGCAACAGGAATACCTGAACGATGGTCTTACGGAGGAAACCATCACCGATCTCGGACAGTTGTCTCCCGAGAAGCTGGGCGTCATTGCCCGGACCTCGGCAATGGCCTACAAGCAAACCAGCAAGACCATTGGCCAAGTCGGGCAAGAGCTGGGCGTGGATTATGTACTCGAAGGCAGCGTACGCCGAGACGCTGGCAAAGTTCGCGTCAGCGCGCAACTGATTCGGGTAAGGGACCAAACCCATGTATGGGCGCACAACTATGATCGGGAACTGCATGATCTACTGGTGTTTCAGAACGAGCTTGGGTCGGCCATCGCCGAACAGGTTCAGGTACAACTCGGTCCCCAGCGGAAAGTGGAGCTGGCAAGACGCGAGACCGTCGATCCGGAGGCTTACGAAGATTACTTGAAGGGGCGCCACTTCTGGTATCAGTTCCGGCTGGATTCACTGAACAAATCCATTGACTATTACAAACGGGCACTCGAAAAAGACCCGAACTACGCGCCAGCCTATGCAGCGCTGGCGGCTGCTTATGTAGTCCGAGCGAATCTATACAGCCAGACAGCCGACGATTATCTGAAAGCCAAAGGAGCCGCGCAACAAGCGCTCGATCTCGACGAATCGCTTACCGAGGCTCACGAGAGTATGGCCGCAGTACACATTTTTTATGACTGGGACTGGGTCGCCGCCGACCGCGAACTAACCCGGAGCGAGCAACTGAACCCGCGCAGTCCTGAGCTCTGTCTTCGGGCGTACTGGTTCGAAATCCGGGGTGACACCGATTCTGCGATTGCAGTTCTCAAGCGCGGGCAGCGACTTGATCCGTTCAACCCTCTTTTAAACGTTGATCTGGGAAATGCTTACTACTACGCACGGCGGCCCGACGAGGCTCTAACGCAATATCGGGAAAACCGCGAGAGCGATCCCAACTTTCCATTGGGGAATGGCAGGCTCGGAGCGGCTTACGAGCAAAAAGGAGATCGCGTCGCCGCTGCTGCTGAATACCGAAAACAAAGTGATTCGCTGTCCTTGGCTGTGCTCCAGGCGAGAGAAGGCCACCCGAGTGCGGCGCGCAAATTACTGAACCAGCTAGAGAGCGCAAAGCAATCCTCCGACCCAGGCTCGATGGCTCGCCTGTGCGTCGCGCTTGGGGACAAGAAGGAAGCGATCAATTGGCTCACAAAGGCCTATGACAACCGCGCCCACTGGATGATTTGGCTGAGAGTGGATCCGAGTTACGACGCTCTGCGCTCGGACCCACGCTTTCAGGCAATACTAAGGTCCATGCGATTTCCAGAGTGAAACAGGGTTGCCTATGATGTTGCATTTCACTGAGCCTGAAACTATTCAAAATCGCGTAGGCTTGAAGGACTTGTCGGGAGGAGAAAGACGAATTCCGAGTATATCGTCGCTAATCCGGAAGCAATCGATGTGGCTAGCGGCTACCTCTCCGCGCGGGGGGAAACGTGTCGCCAAGTAGCGCTAGTTGGCAAGCCAAGCATACCCGATTCTTCCGGCTCGCCTGAGTCAGGTCACTGTAGGTTGCGTTTTATTTCGGCGACGAGTGCCTGGCAACTTGGCCTGATCCTTTGACCTGATGGAGACGGAAAAAATTGCGGTTCCCTGCCTATATGCGCCACTTATCAGTCCACAGTCCGGAGGTGGCGTGGAGCCCGAACTATGGAGCATGGCGTCGGCTAGTTCCCCCGCTCGCTCGTGGCGAGGGGTGAGGCTGCGCCGAACTAGGCAAGGGGCGACGCGCAAGGCATCGTCGTGGCGTTTGTTCAAACTCGCTTTTGTCGTGTGTGCAGCAGTCATTTCGGCGGCGTCCATGGTTCCGTCGGTCTTTGCGGCCACCACAGCCCATGACCCGTGCAAAGTTCTGACGGCTGAAAAATTCAGCCAAATCATGGGCTATGCGACCACAATAGATTAAGATCGGCTCCAACCGGACGTCTTGTTTTGATAGCGGCCCGGCTGATTTGGGTGGACAATTCATGATCCTCACCGAGACGGCGTCGGGCCTCGTCCTCGGTTGGATTTCGGTATTCCGGCTAGGGGTGTAGCAAAATCCCCTCGGAGGGTACGCTCCCAGGCTGGGTTTGACGGGATAGTGTGTGGCGGATGCCGAGATGTACACACCTCTAATGCACGTTCCGGGCTCTTGGCTAGGGTCAACAGGAACGGTCCCCGTGCTCTGAGTGTGATGACAATTTTTCGTCAATTGTCATGGGGGCGCTAGAATTGCAACAGTTAGAGGAGCGTACCCCGGTTGGAAACTGTCCGCGTCGATATCTGCTATCGCCCTCTCCGAATTTGCTGGGCTATCAGCGCAGGTGACATGGATGCGTTTCGCACTGCTGCGCGCATTTCGTTTGCGCTATGGGGCGGGCGTTTCAATCCAATCGTTGTTGTCGAGCAGCAAGAACAGGCAGAAAAGCTGATTGAGGTGTTTCGGGTCGATTTGATCCTTCCACTCGGCGATTCAGAGCAAGTGAAGCAATTTCCCAAGAAATTTCCGCACCTCATCACACCGTTCTTTCAGGACAACGTATTCGTCGCCGACGGCGAGGGCGGCGCGTGGTCTCACGTGCTTGATATCTACAACGGTTTGATGCATCTGCAGGACAAGCCCGAGTGGAAATCCGTGAAGGAACGGGGACTACGTCTTTACAAGTGGGCGGCAGATGATCCGCTCGCCGATGTCTTCCTAATGCAGTTTGGCGAATATCCCAGCGCCGAAAGTATCCATATCGACTACCTAAGGCTTTTCAAGAATGTGACTGACGCGGAGGAGATCACCATCGATGCCGCGGCGCCGCTTCCTGCAGACCTCCTAGACCATCGCAGTATCTCTTACATCTCTCGTTTCGGCGTGGAACGACACTACAACATACGGGGAGGATGGGATACCCCAGGGTTCTTTTCCGGTGATGCGAGCAATTTCGACGACTTGGTCTGCTGTTGGAATCTTCGAGCGGCGGACATTCCTCTGTTGTTCGTAGACGTTAAGCAACTGGAACGATATGGCGGCACAGTCGCCGCCTGGGGCAAAGTTATGCTCAACATGGTTTCTCACCGACGCCATGATTTTGATCGAAGGGTCGCAGTGTGGGCCCGCGAAGAGAGCCTCGATAAGGACATACAGAAGGCAATGGGAGAGATCACCAAGCCATTCGGAGGGCAGGTGACAAATGTTTGCATAATCCGAGATGGAGACTTAAACGTTCATCCTCCGATGATGTACTTCGGAGAGGCTTCGACTCTAGGCGTCATGGGTGGAGATTCGTCAAAACCCAGGATCTCATTTTCCCTTGACGGGAAACCCTTCAGCGACGAAGCATGGTTTCACACCCAGAACTTGGTCGCATCCTTGTCATTCATCGGCGGACTGCACGGGGAGGAAGAACATACCTTGGTGCCGCCCTTTGTGCCCGAACTCAATGAGTTTTACGCGCGCACGATGCACTTCCAGTATGACAAATTGCGTAGCGAGTCCGACCGTATTGGGTTAGTAATCGATGCTTGCGACAAAGACGCAACTATTCATGCTCTACCGGTTAACGGTCTTATGAAGAGGATATTCGAGCTAGCTGGATTCGACGCCAGCCTGAGCGCCGGTGGCCTTATTGCTCGGCAGCTGATAACGCAACTTGGAGGGGTCGATGCAAGAGCGTTCAAGATTCCGGGCGTGCGCCGATTGTTGAAGGCGCATGGACCAATGGATGCATTTACGAAGAAAAGTGCCCTCGAACTCATCGGAGGAAAGGACCCGGACAATCCGACCGCTTCATTCAAGGATTATGAGAATCTCTACATTGAACCACGGCTACCGGACGCGAAGCTGGAGCCAAGTGGAGTTTTTTCATACTTGGTCCAGAAAGGGCTGTTCCGCTTGGGGGCGGAACTGAGTTGTCCCAATTGCCGTCTAAGCAGTTGGACGGCGCTGGATGTGCTGAAACAAAGACTGGTCTGTGAAATGTGCGGGCGTGAATTCGACGCGACCCGCCAATTGGTCGACGGGGTGTGGCATTATCGTCGGTCCGGAGTGCTCGGTGCGGAACGGAACGCACAGGGCGCAATTCCTGTCGTGCTGACACTTCAGCAGTTCAAAGTGAACTTAAGTTCCTTACGTCAAGGCGTGTATTCGCCGTCATTGGACTTGGTTCCTAAACCAGGCAGGGACCTACCGAAATGCGAGGTGGACTTTGTCTGGGTCATACCTGAGCCGTTCCCCGATAGAACCGTCGTGGTGATCGGAGAGTGCAAGGATCAAGGTAGTCGAAATGAGGCCGGTAAAAGGAAGGGTACGATTGATGCCGAAGACGTCGACCATCTACGGCGCGTTGCCGACGCGTTGCCGCGAAAGCGATTTTCCACGTACATCGTGTTGGCGAAGCTCTGCCCATTCACCGCCGAAGAGATTAGGTTGGCCAAAACGCTCAATGATCAATACCGGCGTCGCGTGATCCTGTTAACAGCACGCGAGTTGGAGCCGTACCACTTCTATGAGAGGACGCAACTCGAATTTAAAGACATCAAACCCTATGGAAGTACGCCCAAAGATTTAGCAAACAACACGGCGATAATGTACTTCAAGGAATAGCTAGTTCCCAAATGTCTTGCTACCTTCTTCGATGGCCGCACCTTCAAACCACCGAGTTAATGATCCTCCTCCACGAGCACATGGGCGGGGCATGGCAGGGCGATATCTCGGTAAGAAAACCAAGCAAGCTCTACATCCCGAGGTTTGGCCAACGTGTCGGGTCATGCTCAAATTTGACGGTCCCAAGATCGTCGCGATTGAACCGGGCCAAAGCATTCGACAAAATGCAGTGGGACCAGATCGGCAAGGAGATTGAGGATTCGGTGTTAAAAGGACCGTCTGGCATTGGTCGTGAATATAGTTTCAGCGGTCGTCGGGTAATAGGGTCGTGGCGAGGACAACGTTCCGGGGTTCAGATTCTTCCGCCGCCTAGGGACCTTCCGAGTGTCCCGACAGAATCCGGTGATCACCCATTCATTTTGGAATTCCCGCTCATGAGGCCCCATTTAGACCTACTGACCAACCACACACGGTTACGGAAGCACCGTGATCTGATGCTTCTTCGCAACATCTTATTGGTGGGTGGAGTAAAAGGGATGGGACGATCTACTCATTGTTGGGCCGGAACAGAATGGGCTCAGCAATGGTTTTCTCCCACGCTGAACCAATACATTACCGACGCCTTGTCAGTGCCAGCGACAACTCAACTCGAGGAATTGAAGCCAGAAGAGTGCGAAAAGATGCTCGCGATGATGGAGTGGGACTTCGTGTCCCTTCTGATCTAGATCGGTCGATTTGCTCGTACGATGCACTCTCAGGTTCAAATCGAGAAAAGTTTGATCGTGCCTCCTTCTGGTTCAGCGCTTCTCGGCGTATGTGTGATGTTTCCATCACGGCAGCATTTGCCGCTCTCGTCTCCGCAATCGAATCCCTTACCTCAAGCGGCGAGGTTCATCAATTTACCTGTCCCGTTTGCAGTGGAGTCACTGATCATCGAGTTCCAGGCCCAACGAAGCTGTTCAAGGATTTCTTGGCAACATATGCCCTTGGCGCTACGCTCGCGAAAGACCGCGACGATATGTACGACCTCCGCTCAGACCTTGTCCATGGAGAGCACTTGGTTGAGTTGGACCGGGAGATTCCGATCATGGGATGGACCCCGCCGGGTTTCAAAAAAAAAAACGCCAACAGTATTACGACCTCTGGGGATTTACTCGCTCGGCGTTGCGAAACTGGCTCAAGACGACCACGCGGTAAGCACACTCCATTTTACTGCCGATTTGCAGGGAAGAGCGTTAGCAGTGAGAACGAGGTGTCCGCGCGGTCCGAATGTCTTTCACATCTTCTTCGCTGCGGACCCCAGTGTTCTTAATCCACCCAGACAATGTGCCCTAGAGATCAAATTCTAGAATAAACTCTTCATACTCTCTCAGGGTGGAACTCCGCACCGGCTCACCTCGGCAGGTCTTTTCCAAAATCCGGCGTCCGAATCCCAGCCTCACTAGCTGACGGATTCCAACTTTCTTGATCTTCCGAATCAATTTCTCGCTGGCCAGAGCATGGTCTGCTAAAACCCTTGGCGAATCGGGGCTCTCGTACTCAATGGGTTCATATATGAGAGATTCGAGATCATCGCCTTCTTCCCATTTCCGGTCATGTTCCTTCCCAATCCTGCGGTGCCTGCCTGCGACGATATGGGCACGTTGCAACAGGCCTTGTGTTTCAGGTTTGCAAGGACCACCGTCCGGGGCGAGACTCTTCGCCTCTGGATGCCTGAGGTATCGATGGAGCAGATCCTCGAACGTGCTGAGGACAGCTCGTTCTCCGAACTCTGGCGTTGTGAAGGATGTTGTGAGTTTGTATTTGTGCTGATCGTCCGGATTGCCGATGTTGATGCATTCCAGCGCAGGCCATTTCCCCTGAACCGTTTCGAATGGAGCGACAAGCCTGAAGCGCTTGGGGTCGATACCCACTGGATATCCGGAATCGGACAGAATCGGCAATAAGAAGAAGTTGTAGGGTCGAAATCCTTCCCACTCCCGCAGACTCCTCAGGACATTCTGGGTGGTGACCGCCATGCGCATCATCTGCGGTCGCTTAAGCCAGGGAGGATTGTTTCGTTTGAGCTTCAGCGAGATTCTCAGCAGACACTCCCAAAATTCGTAGATCCATTTGGGTGCATCGTGCTCGTCGTCCCAGCCCTTCGGCGAGTTCATCGGCGGATAAAGATAGCCGAGTCCGTGGGCTTTAGGCTCGACGATGACAATCTTTTCGCCACTGCGTAGGTAAAGCGTGTAGCGCTTCGCGGAGATCGAGAAACCGAAGAGTTGCCACCTCGGTTGGCGCGGATCGCAGCCCACGTAGTTTGCGTCGACCAAGTTCAGGATGGAGCCGGGGATGGCCTTGCGGTCGTAGGGATTCAGAGACTCAAACCGGTCAACGATCGACTGGACTGTTTTCCACGGTAGAGCTCTGGCATTCTCGCATCCAGGGACGTGGTACAGAGATCCCCCTTCTCGCGAACTGACGATGGCTAACGCATCAGTATCCGCCCAGGCGTGGATACCCCCAGCGTTGCCGACAGATTTCTCTAGCATCGCTAGAAGCAAGCGACCGCCGGAGGTGATCAGGGACGCGAGATAAGGCGCATACCAATGCCCCTGATTTTCTCTTATGTGAAAGCGCTTTTTCGGACTGTACGAGTCTTCGCCGGAATAGACCCGGACCGATACCGGTTTGCGTTCGGGGGTGATCGCAGGATTGATCTCGACGAAAAAGCCATAAATCGAGTTCGCAAATATTTTCAGCCAGTAGTACAGCTCCTTATTCGATTTGTGCAGCTTCCGCTGTTCGATCGCGCGCTTGAACAGGTCATCCTCGTAGGGATTGATCTCGACCATTCCGCGCAGATTCACAGATTTCATACCCCACTGCTTGCCGTGGGGAACGACTCGAATGGCCTTCTCGATTTGAGGAATTCTGCCGGTCTGGATTGCCGAGGCGATCAGGTCTGGTCCTGCGATCCAGGTTAACGTTTTAGAGGTCAGGTAGTTGTTGCCGATGTTCATAGTGCTACCGTTGTACGGTGTGCGCACCGGAAGAATGTCCTCGTTCGGTTTGAGCAGAGCAAAAAAGCGAAACTCGGGCCACAGCTCAGGCTTAAAGCATTCATCGAGAGTTGCTCGCCGCAACAGCCCGCGCACCTCCTCGGTTGCATCCTCGAACGACAAGGTCTCGGCGGTAACGATTTCCCAAAGGTTCAGCAATGCGCATATGGTGGGATATTCGGACGTGAAATCGACGGGCACTACTGGCAATTCCTCGAGGCGCACCCGCGTCTCAGATCTACCGCCCATGTAACTCTCCATGGCGATTCCCAGGACCTTGAAGGGCACGTCGAATTTGTGCTCGGGCTGCTTGATTTTCATCGCGTCGAGATAGGATTTCGCGATGCTGGCGGGCGAGTAGGCCTGATCAGGAGAAAGTGCAATCGGGTGCAAATCGAATTCCTTCTTTGCCGCGTTAAGTAGTTCAGCAGTGCATTTCACGTCTCGCCGGCCATACGTGATTTCTTTGGCAGTGACTCTGCCGGTCGGTTTGTGATCGATCTTCTTCGGCAAATCGTACTTCGCGAATGCATCAAGCTCGCAGGCCCGCTTGAGGGATAACGGTTGGTTGAACAGTGCCCACAGCAAGGTGCGCAGGTCGAGGAATCGCGCATCTCTGATCTTCGTGGGTTTGACCTTTCCCTTTTTCGGAATCCATTCTTTTCGAAAGCTAATGAACGACTTTTTGGAGTCAATGGGTTCAATCAGGACCCGCGGATAAAGCAGGCGCTCGTTTCCGTCCGCATACTCCGAGAGAATGAGCGACCATTCGTTCTTGTCCCCTTCAGGCCATTTGCGTGCCAGCCGAGTCAGATCGAAACAGAGATTGAAGCCAACGATCATCGCGCCCTTGCGCGCCATTTTGTAGAACACAGCTTTCACAAATTCGGAACGGGAGTACAACGGGAAGCGCGGCGGAAAAGCTTTTACTTCCGTATCGACGGCGCTAGTGTATGCCTCCAAAACTTGCCGCTCCTCTGCTGGCAGGTCGTCGTCGAAGAATGCTCCTTCATCCGCGAGTTCGTATCGATCTCCAACCAATTTCAAGATGCGATAGAACCCGAACGTTAATTGCTGGCCAGTATCGATCCGGGACTCGCAATCAAACACCAGAATGTCGTTGGGCCACTTCCCGCGCTTCTTCTTGCCGCGGAAGACTGGCCGCTTTTTCTGGGGCGTTGGCTCGCCGCCTGTTTGTGGCTCTCGGAGGACAACCGTGTGAGCGCGCAGGAAAATATCGTGAGTTTCGCTCATCTCAATTCTTTCCTTCCGCTTCGTACAGGACCTTATCGACGAACCACAGGAAAATATAGGTCGCTAGGCGTGCACGTCGCATCCGATCAGCTGGGTCTGAGGTGAATCGCATGTCTACACCAGCCTGTTCAATCATCAACGTCAGCTTGACGTGGTGTTCACGACACAATGGGACGAGGAACCAAACGACGTGGTTCCGCCCACAGACGTGATGTAATTCCACGTTTTTGCTACTACCGCAAAGGCACTTGAAAGAACCGATCCGCGGTCTTTTCATGACTGCCTCGCGATCGTCCGGTATAGACCTTCGAAGGGAGATTCCGTCTCTGCAAGAGCGACGAGAATTTGTTGAAGTTCGGAATCGCCGGTGGGAAGTTTTACGCCGCCTACAGATTGGCTGCGTGGGAATTTATGGATTTTCGAAAAGTTTCCACGTCCGGCTGCGTTGAGTGCTGACATCCAGCGGCCAAGCAGTCGCCGTTCCGAGCGATTGCGCGTAGGAACGGGAATCTTCTTGTCAGGTTCAGTCCCCGGAATGTGCAGAGTTTGCCGAAGGCGATCGGTAGAGCGCGCCTTGATACGACCAGAGGAATTGCGCTTGAGAGCAGAACCAATGTGCTTCCGCACCGTGCGTGGATCGACGCCCCTGTTACGAGCTGCTTGGGTGAAGGCGAGGGACGGGTTTCGGCACATGTCCCGGAAAACTTGCAGGGAAAGGTCGTAAGTTGATGGCTTTTTAGAGAAACGGGACTTCGGAATTTTCTTGGTTTTGGAGCGCGAACCTGACATGAGACACTCCGAGCTTGGAATGTCATCTGTCGGTTCCTTTTGCTCTGGCCTGGGCCTCGGACCGTTTTGCGTCCTCGTTCCAATCGTACCTTTTGCGTCCGCAACACGATGATAGATGTTCGCGGTCTACTTAGTAAGACTCGATGCTTGATCTTACGATCGTCATCGTAGGAACTCGGTCTACTCCGGTATGTACCCGTCGGGGTCAGTATGTGACTAACCCGTAGGCTTTTCTACTAGGATCCCGAATTGAAACGAGTATGCGCTGAATCCTTGCCGGTTGTCAATCCCGCGCCGCTCTCGCAAGCGCAAAGGCCCCATCTTATTGATATCAAATGAGATAATAGAGATGAAAGTTAAGCGGGCCTGCGTGACTGTTCGTCGCAGCCGAACAGGCCCTAACTGCCACGGAGGTAGAGTCTCCAATGACAGGTTTAAGCAACCTACCGCAATCCCACGCAACCCGCAAATCTTCGTTCGGTAAGACTGGCGTTCTCACCTTGACTGGTTTTGGCATCAAGGTCCGCATGCAGTCCGGCCACCTCGAAATCGAAGATGGCGTGGGGCTGGAGCGAAGGAAGTTCAGGGTTCCACGTGTCGGGCACGGGCTCAAGCGACTCGTGCTTATTGGCTCTGATGGGTTCGTGACCTTGGCAGCCTTGGAGTGGTTGGCCAGCCAGCGAATCGCTTTCGTGATGCTCGAACGCAGCGGCAAAGTGCAGTGCGTCACAGGTCCGGTTCGGCCATCCGACGCCAAACTAAGGCGGGCTCAAGCTCTGGCAGAGGGAAACGGTGTCGGGCTCGAAATCTCTCGCACGTTGATCGGCGCGAAGTTGCGGGCTCAGGAGCAGGTGGCGCGAGAGAGTCTCGGACGCCACACGACGGCTGAAGCAATCGCACGCTTTCGCGATAGGCTCACAGGAGTGGATAGTTTCGAAGCGATTCGCAGCCTGGAAGCGAGTGCTGCGTCCGCATACTTCCGTGAGTGGCGGGATATTCCTGTGAGTTGGCCGAAGGCGGATCTCCCGCGAATACCGGGCCACTGGCAATTCGTCGGGAGTAGACAATCTCCTCTTTCCGGGGGTCCCCGTCTCGCAGTGACACCGGTTCATGCCATCATCAACTATTGCTTTGCCCTGTTGGAGGCCGAGACGAGGCTAGCGCTTTCGTCTTTGGGACTTGATCCCGGATTGGGTGTAGGCCTGCATACTGATACTGCCGACCGGGACTCGCTGGCGTTGGACGTCCTCGAGCCGATCCGGCCAGAGATCGAAATCTGGGTTCTAGAGTGGGTTAAGAAAGAGGGTTTGTGTCGGGCTGACTTCTTCGAGACTGAAACAGGGAATTGTCGATTGCGGTCCCAGATGTGCGCTCAGTTGGGCGGAACTGCTCCGGTCTGGGGAAAGCTGGTGTCTCCGTGGGCAGAGTATGTAACGCGCGCTCTTTCTGTGAATCTAGCGGGATCGCATCGCTCACGAATATCGGTTCCTCCCACCCGTCTGACTCAGCAACGGCGGACTGAGGCCAAGGGAAAAGTTTGGACCAACGCCGTTGAACCGCCGAAGGCAGATCACGTTTGCCGAGGCTGTGGCAAAAAGATAAGGAATGGAAGAACCAACTGCGTCAAGTGTGCCGTCAGTGGCGCGACCGAACGCCTCGTCGACGCTGCCCGGTCTGGACGAGTCGCTGGTCATACTCCGGAAGCGCTCGCCAAAGAATCAAACACCCAACGTCGGCACGCGAAAGCTCGAAGATCTTGGACGCCCTCCAGCCAACCAGCATGGTTAACTGCTCACGTGTATTTGGAAAAAATTCAACCTCGGATCGCCCATTCGTCCAGCTCGCTGATTGCAAAACGAATCGGCGTATCGCGCTGGTACGCGGGGCGAATTCGTCAGGGTTTCCAGCCGCATCCGAGGCATTGGCAGGCGCTGGCTCAGCTCGTTGGTATTTCGTGAAATTTCTATGCCGGCTATAGCGCTGATCATTATGATCAAAGGCTGGTCCACCCGGCCCCAATCTCCATTGGAACAATTCGAAACGACCCCGGCCGCCACGACCTTGGACAGCCAGCCCGATGCCATTTTGGGAATCAAGTTAAATGGCTTAAGGTTGATTCTGTCCCACGGAATGACGGGATATTCCTGAAATGAAGGCTTAAGCTCTTTGCCTGCATCAACCACGGCCTCATAGACATCTTTAAGCTGTCGGCGCGTGCGCAAATCAAACTTGGCCGAGAAACACGGAAAGCATACTACATTCGGGAGGATTCATCGAATAGATTGTGGATTTGGCGGATGGGGGTTTTCGCGCGAGGACATTTTGTACCACAAATGCCAACTATTGGGCACGCTCCGCCGATCACTGCAAAGAACCATTGCCAAATGAATCGAACTTCCGTGTCCAGTTTAACTGGGGTGAATGCCTTTCAAGGTAACCTCGACGAGGGCGAAAGCGCTGCTCTAAAAATACCGGTTACGTCCCGTCTGTCTCAGTATTCGTCTCAGTATTCCGCGTCCCCGTATTTGTCCGCCATCAATCGTAAACAGTGGAGGCTTTCCTAAATCGCATGACTACAATGAAGCCGATTGTTCCAATAACCACACAGAATGCGATCTGTATGTTTTTCCCTAGACTCTCTGCTTTCTTTTTCTCGCTTACAATCCGGTCGAGGTTGTTCGCAGATGGGTCCCGTTGGTAGATTGCTACTGCTTGGGTTAAAGCTTTTGTTTCCGGTACGGAATTAGTCCAGCAAGCGAGTGCTAACAAGATCTCGACCACAGCTAGCAGAAATACAAATCGAATACTCACCGGAACACCTCCTTTGTTGGGATGGCAATTCATTGTGGGAAGACTGGATCCTTTTTGAGTCTCTCATGAAGATCATCCGCCGCCCTTGAAGGCGGCGGCGGTGGTGATGGTGGCGGCGGTGGTGGTAAAAAAAAGTTATCTATTTGGTTGGTCGTAACTGTTGCCTGTTTCGATATCGAATTCCCAAGGTTTTGCCAAATGCTTTGGTCCGGGTTCGCGTTTGGGTTTGTGAAGCGCACGTACTGGCGCGCATTTTCAGTGATCGCGAGGGTTTGCGCTTGCGGTAAATAATCCTCCACAATATTTTTGAGTTCGGCAGCTTCCTTTGAAGTCAGCTTGGCCGCCTTTTGTTTAGCCTTCAATTCTGTAGCTCGCTTTTGATACACGCCTATCTCTGCAGCAAATGCGCGCCTTTCGGATTCGGTTATGGAAATATTGGTGAAGAATGTTTTGGAGTGTTCCCACTCATGTGCATACTGAGCCTTGAAGTTCGTATAGCTGTCCGCTGACCAGACGACCGGAACGCCTAAAAAAACCGCGCCATCGTGCCCGTCTCGGTCAAGATAGGCTACG
>JANXUC010000025.1 GCA_025352065.1 Acidobacteriaceae bacterium
CCTTCCCATTTGGCGCATGGCTTAATGGGAGATTCTAAAAAAATTCCACCGCAATCCCCTATCTTATACGATGTAGAAATTTTGAGTGTTAAACATAGCGATGAAAAAAAATAAAATATTTCACAACATCCGGAAGCCTACCTCGGTTAAGCTATAGAAAACCGCCGCAGCTATGCAGGCAAGGAACAAGCCCCCAAGTTCGGGGTCACGCCGGAAAGTCTTGACGGCTTGCCTGTAGCCGCTAATTAAGACAAGAGCGAGCAAGCATACCCCAATCCAGCCCAGGTTCAGATAGACCTCAATATAACCATTGTGTGCTTCGTTGAGGCCTAATGCTATGCGCGGGTCCCAGCCTAATTGTAAGAGCCTTCGCTGAAATATGAACACCCTAGGACTGAACCAGAAACCCTCGAATCCAGCACCAATGAGCGAATGGGGTGCAGCGGGAATCACCGCCGCCCAGATGTCGGTGCGCCCGCTCATATTGGACTCCCTGCCCAAAGCACCGGCAACTTCTGCTTCGCCGCCAAGCAACGCGATCCCAGCGACGACTAAGACTACCAAGCAGAGCGCATGGACTCGGGCGGGCCGCCTTCCGATTGCACGGAGGTTGGACGCGACAATCAGAAAACTGCCGAGGACAAAGCACGCTTTGCAGGTTGAGCAGTTGGCCATCAAGAATAGGGACAGACCCAGTGCGAGCAGGGTACCTTGAGCCACCAGGTGTCTGCCTCGATTGGGTTCGTCCTTGTGAATAAGGAGATAGCGCACGTTCCAGAACACAATCAGGGACACTACCAGCACCGTAAGGCCGAGCATGTTCTTGTCTGTTGCCACACCGGTATTCATTAGCAACCCATCCGCTGTGTACGCTCGCCCGAGGTCGCTGTAGTACTTGATAAAGAGCACCGAGGTGGGAAACAAAAGGAAACCAATACGGGATACCAAATGCCTTATAGCGGCTACTGGCTGTGCGTCGGTAGCTATGATCAAGACCATCGCGAGGTCGCCAATGGCTTTGATCCAGCGCTTGAATGAGACATCCGGATGATAGGACCAGGTAACGCTGATAAGGCAATACAAGAAGTAAAGCAAGATCGCCCAGTTGCTTAGCAACAAGGTTCGCGCTCGACTCTTGCGAAGGATCAAGATCACAATGGCGGCGGCCAGCAAGACGCCGAATGAAGCAGCATCAACCGGGCTGCCATCCAGCTGCATGTTGGTGGAGGGACCGAGACCGAGCCATGCTGATAAGGGCCTTGATGCGACTAATCCTATCCAGATGCCAGGTAGCCAGAGAGCGCAGGACGTGCGGGTCGTTCTCTCTCGGTCGAGGTACAGTAGCCCGGCGATAGCGCAGGCACAGATCAGGCTGGCAACTGTTGGATTCATTCGACTAGTTCATTCGCGGTTAAGGTGCCGATGAGCCTGAACCCGACAGCACTGGCCCACTTCGAACTGCTCCCACAGGCAAAGAATGCATATTCCTCACGGTTGGCCTGCGGTTAACGGTCTCCTGTCAATTCCAAATACACGTTCCGAGTGATGCTTCCCACCGTATCCCAAGAATGCTGGGAGTGCACGCACTGTCGTATTTGCGCGCGCTTCTCCGGCAACCGACGGAAGAGATCACTTTCGAAGTATCTCCGGAGGCTAGCCGCTAAATCCTCCGCGTCGCACGCCTTGCAGACAAACCCGGTTTTCCCCTCGATCACATCGTCGCGGAACGATCCGACATCTGTCGCGATCACCGGCAAGCCAAAACTCAAAGCCAGAAATAGTATGCCGCTTTGAAAAATCTCTGTGTACGGCAACGCGGCCACGTCCGCGGCCTTGAAGTACAGCTCGGTCGCCTCATCAGGTATGAACTCGATCCTCTGAATAATGTCGGCGGAACTCGGATCGCGGTCCATCGTGGCTCGGATGCTGTCAAAATACTCCTCATACCCCTTTTTGCGCTCGCCCGCGACGATCAGCCTGTAACTTCCCCGTGTGGTGGCAAGCCGCTGAAACGCCGCGACCAGATATTCAAGACCCTTGTAGGGCTTGATCGCGCCGAAGAACAGGATTACTTTTTCGTCATCGCGGATCCTCAACTGCTTTCTGGCATCGGCAGAAGTAAGATCGGTGTCGGGCACTGCGTTGTTCAGACCATAAGGTATCGTTGTGATGGCGCGCTCGCAAACACGAAACTGATCCTGTAGCTCATTTTTCATCTTCTCCGTGTGCACAAAAATATGGTCAGCGATCCGGTACTGCCAGCCGAGGGTATGCCGGTTAAGCCAGGAGTCCTTCTCGTCTCTCCTTCCCGCATTCACATTGTGCACCGTGAGCACGATCTTCTTTCCAAGCCGTTTGTAGTACGACATCAGCAGCGTCCTGTCGAAAAGCTCGATCCGGTTATTCCAGAGAATGTGCAGAATCTTGGTGTCTGTGGCTGCGGCATATCGCATGATCCGTCCATAGGAGGCTGCAACACGCCAAGCCTTTACATCCGTCCGTGCTCGTTCTTTGCCGCCATAAAGTTCGAGAAATCGCACACCCCGCGCACTGCGCATCTTCGGGCCATCCACAAGACCTCCCCCAATTACTTCCACACTGACGCCCGCCGCAACCAGAGCCGTCGCCAGTCCGTATGCGTAATGAGGATCCTGTCCGCCGGTGAGAAGCGCGGCCCGGCATCCGTTCAGCATGTCAGGGTTGCCGATCTGACGAGAGGTTTCGGCTCGGGCGACCGCCGTGTCCCCAGCACAACCCTGTCCCAGTACGACCGACTCCGCGCTTACAGGACATGTTTGGTTTGTTTCACTTCGCATCGAAGAAATGGCGGTGGAGCAATTCCAGTGTGAGCATCTTGTGGATTTCCGTCGTGTAGTTGCGATCGCCTCTCAAATGCCCGTTTACGACAGCCTCCAGGATCTTTGGCTCGATGTAGGGGCGAGCCAGCGTTCGGGAATCCAGCAGTATGTCGCGAACATACTTCGCCAGAACGCCGCGATACCAAAGGCGGTAGTGCAGAAACTTATGCCTTCCCAGAAACAATTTTTCCAGATGCAGGTTGGAAAGCCAGTGGTCCGTGCGTGCAACCCACTGCGGCATTCCGTAGTCGTAGGCGTATTCGGCCTTGAACGTGAATTCCAGAAGCGCGTGCGAAATGGCTCGCGTCAGTGGACTCGAGTTACCCCCCAGTCCGCGGTCTGACCGGATTTTTCCAAGCGGCGAGCTTCCGTTTCCCACCAGCCGAAGGCGAATATCATCTTTGCTCAGATCTTGTGTTGGAGCGCGGAAGACAGTGCGCACAAAATTGTTGTCAAGATAAGGTGAGCGGACGGTTAACTGCGTCTGCTCCAGTGCGAGAATGCCGTGGTGATACCAGGGCGATTGCCGGAACGCGGCAAAAGTTACTGGATGGGTGCCGCTCCGAACCTGTTTGTAGGTTTCTCCTGCCTGCTTCACGTGTGTTAGGAAATCCGGCCGCAGCAAGTCTTCGGCCAACCGCATCGGCTTGAACATTACCGCATGCCGAATGATCTCGCTGCCGTAGGTTCCCACCACTTTCGCAGGCGCAATCTCGCGTGCTCTCTCACTCACAAACAGGTCGGAGGCACGATAAACATCCACACCACCCTCCGTGAGATATATGCTGCGCTCCGCATAGTGGGGAAAGCGCTTTAGATACTCATCACCGACTGTAATTACCTGGTGAGTTTGCCCGCACGCCTGCGCGACTTTGCGGCCAATCTCTACATCCTGGCATTCCCGATACATTCCAGCGAAGGTGTAACATGGCACGGTTGCCTTCGTCGGCGGGTGCAACGCCATGATTACCCGCGTATCTAGGCCTCCGGTAATGGCAACTCCAACCCGCTCGGCGCCTGCGAAATACTTCGGCAGACTTCCGGAAAGCACGTCTCGCAATTCATGGTAGTAAGACTCTGCGTCTAAGGATGACTGCTGTTCCCACTCCAGGGGATCGAAATATGTGCCTTTGTTCTCGAGGACGGAGTTGCGGAAGGCCAACACCGATGCCGCTGGCAAAACATGAATGTCCCGAAAGATTGTGCGATTCTCGAGCACGCAGCTGCATGCTACAAACTCCCCGAGCCCTTGCAGCGATGGCGTCCTTAACTCAGGGCGCACTGCCAAAATCGCCTTCGCCTCCGCAGCAAAGTAGAACGCTTCGCTCGACTGATGGTAGTAGATTCGGTGCATCCCAAATCGGTCGTTGAAGAGCGTTACCGTGCCGCGGTTCCGATCCCGCACTAGGCCATGGAACATTCCGTTTAGGCACTTGGGAAAGGTCCGATCTTCTTCGTAAAGGCGCGCCAGATAAGACGACCGGTTCCCAGCAACCGACTGGCTCCGCTCCTTCAGTTCATCCGCAGCCCTTTGACGCGAGAATTCTTCTCCAGAAAAAATCAGTGCGACATCGCCGCTCTCGTTGAAAACTGGCATTTCCTCGGCAAACGAGTTCGGCAGCGCCGTCCACCCTATATAGACGCCCGAAGACTCGTCAATCCACGTACCGCCTCTGTAGAACGGTTCGTGGCGGAGGGACGCAGCCATCCGCTGAACCTGGGGCTCCGCCCAGGCACGAGGCATTTTCGTGATCAGACCAACAATTCCCGGCATATTGAAATTAATTCCGCCCGAAGGAGACGCGCCGCGATGCGGCATTGTTCCTATGAGAGACAAAGCGGATGTGAGCTAGAAAATGGAGCCGGCGGGAGGATTTGAACACTCCATCTGCCGATTACTGTTCGGCCGCTCTGGCATTGAGCTACACCGGCTCGGGGTAAAGCCATAGAATCTGCTACGCGCATTCACCAAAGTGGTAATAACGCTGTGTGGGAGAATTCCGAGGAGGCCGCGATGGAGCTTGAGGCTGACGCCTAGTTTGCCCTTGGCGGTGAGGGGCACAAAGTAGCGCGGCATCAGGATCTCTCCGAATCCGTTACGTATCTTGAACTCCCGTAGCGGGGTTTGTTGCTTGTTGCCGTAGTTGAACCTTCCAAAAGTCAGGTGTCCCTTGCCCTTGCTCGCGCATAACTCTACCGCTTTAGCGATTAAAGCATTCGCTGGTCTCTTGTCGTTGTGGCTGGCCTTGGGAAGAAACGTTAGGATAGCAGCTACATCCCCACGGTACACGATCTTCATAACTCCGATCAACTCACCCCCGCCATACGCGCAAACGTAGTCGCTTCGATCCAGGTAGGCCACCTGATCTTTGGCAACCTGATCAAGAGTCTTCCCAAAATGCGTGAAAGCTTTTCCCTGCCGCACGGGCGAATCGTTGTTCAGGTCGAGAATGCATCGCGTCAACGTCTCGTCGAGCTCTCGAACCTGCACCACCACACCTCGCTTCTCCGCACGTCGGACGTTTTTGCGCGTCTCCTGCGGTAGCGAGTCCCACCATTCCTTAAAGCTGTGGATGCGAATCGCGGCGATGCTGTCCCATTCCAGCGGATAATCATACTTCGGATTGCTGGCAGGGATCTTCTGGGCAAAACTGAGGATGTCTGCGCGCAACTCTGGTGAACGCTCCTTCTTCAGCATTAGCACACAAGTTTCTGGATCGTCAAGTTCTGTCTCCAGCCATTCCTCGGATTCAACGACCGCGATCCGAAGCCACTTCCCTTGGACGACAATATTCTTGCCGCCTAATTCCAGAGCCGGGACACTCACCCACTTCCCCTTGACGCTGATTTCAACATTCGTTTTTTTGCCAGTCATGCCCTTGGGGTCCATTCGAGTCGAGTAAACGCGTTGTTACGCTATGAATCGCGGCGCAATCGGAAGCCCGAGCAGTAGCTTGGCCATCTCGCAGGAAGTCAGAAACTGAAATTCCTCAGCGTTGACCGGGTGCGTTTCCAGTTCGACGCTCGCGTGACGTGCGCAGGAAAAGATCCGCTCCAGCCGCTCCATTTGCAGCGGTGCCAGCGAAAACAGGAAATCAACCAGCCGGTGGCGGCGCTTCAGCCGGCTGTCCACAAAACTGCGATAGCGGCGGTTGATCCAGCTCTTCTCGCCGGGTGCGAACCAGAAATTTCTTCGCACCAGCGTTCCGGCGGGCAGAAGTTTTGCAGTCAGGACGTTTTCCGAAAGGTGCATGTGCCGATGCCCGTCGATTCGTTGGGGTGCTTCACCGTACATTCTTTGGAACTCTTCCAGTTGTGCTGTCGCCACGTACTCAAATGAATTAGCAAGTCCTGGGTGATACACAATCTGGGAAAACCGGTGGCGCGACAAAAAGCGGGCGACTCGCCCATGATGCTCTTTAAGCCGAGCCGAAACTCCCCGCCCCGAGAGCGCTTCCGTAAGATTCAAGTGCAACCCAATATCAACTCCATGCTCCCGCGCCAGATCGGCTGCGCGCTCCGAGTCCTCCATGAACACCATACCGCTCGCCGATGAAATCCGGTGCCGCACGGCGCACTCCAGAATGCGATCCGTTGTTGCGCGGTCGATTCCCCAGTCGTCGGCATTTATGATTAGCGCGCCTTGCTGCGCCGAAGCGCCGTCCGGTCGGAATGATTTTCCCTGCGGAGCCTGGTGCATCAGAAGCGCGGTGGGACTTTCATTGAAGTTGCCAGGTGAGCCTGCTTTGCCTTTTTCGAGCTTGCGTCCGCGGATTCCGCCACACTCCTCGGTGAAAATACGACCATGCGTCGGAAGAACTTGCTTAGCCGCTGCATCTGTTCTCGGCGAAGGAAATTAACCAACTCTTGCGGCACAGGCCGGCCTACGTGCCGAAGCGATGCCCAGCAATAGCCCATCCCCAGCGCGAGGCCCCCCGCCGCCAGCGGCGAAGCTTTCATCTGATAAACCGTCCGGAACAGTTCCCAAACCGGATGGTTCCCGATTGTGTAGTCCTTCACACCCAGTTTGAACTTCGACATCAGAACGCTGCGCTGAGCCGTACCCATTTCGCGGTGGTGCTGGCAGACTTTTTCGGGGAAGGTCCGTGTCTTCCATCCCTTCATTCGCGCCGAGATGACAGCTATATGGTCAATCGATCCTCCCTTGACCGGCATATAGCCACCGACGGATTCGAAACATTTGCGGCGAAACACCTGACATGCTCCCGACACATGCTCAATGTTTACGAAACGATAGTCGTAGGTCTGACCGGACATTTCCCGGAAGGGAGTTCCTACCAATCCCAGCCGATCGTCGGCCGACAGCTTCTCAAGCAGAAACGCAAAGTAGTCCGCATCGAATGAGATATCGGCGTCCAAACTGGCGATGACCTCGTAGCCCTTATCGCGCAATCTCGCATAACCCGCGTTGAAGGCATGCACCTTGCCAGCAAAGTTGCGTTCGGACCGCTCCGGCATCCGAACGAGTTCGATCCACGGGTGGTCAGCCACATAACGGGCGACGATGTCGTCCGTGCCATCGGTCGAACCATCGCTCACGATGATCCATTTCGCCGGACGGACGGTTTGTCCGACGACGGATTTGATCGTCAACTCGATGAACTGCGCTTCATTTCGAGCTGGCGTGATCAGGACGTAAGCTGGAGCTGTTATCATGCCGGAGAATTAGCGGGCGTTGGTTGGCTGCTCTGTTGGCAAGCGTCGCACGACCGCCTGAAGGTTTCCGGTTTCAGGCAGCTTGTGATCGCCAATGACCGAAGGGCGCGACCAGGTAGAGGCACGAAGCCACGGCATGGCCGGTGCCGACATGGAGAAGACGCGGCAAGTGCAAAATTTGTCGCAGATAGACCGGATTGCTGATCGGCACGAAAGAAACAAAACATCGAACCGAAGAAATCTCGAAGTGTCTGCATTTCCTCTCTTCTTCTGAACTCCCGTAGTGACCGATCGAGCCGGCTCGGCGGCCGTTGTATTCCGCGCCGATTGCCTGGGCGGCATCCTCGATCACGACCAGTCCATGTTCCTGTGCCAGGGCCATGACTGGATCCACCTCACATGTCCGAACAGGTGAATCGGGACCACGGCACGCGCCTTCTTGGTGATCTTGGCCGCCGTATAGGACACATTCATGTTGTAAGTCGCGGGGTCAATGTCCACGAATACGGGCGTGGCACGCAGCCGTGAAATTGCGCCAATCGTAGCAAAGCACATGTATGGCTTGCGATGACCTCGTCGCCGGGGCCGATGCTCTCGGCCAGGAAGGAGGCCAGCAATCCAGGCCCACTGAGGGATTCGCCCGAGAAAGGCTACCTGCCGTTGAAGTCTGAGGGGAGCAGACACGTCGTCGGCATCCATGATCGCCACCAATTCCCCGGGTGCCGCAGCCAGAGCGTCGTTGCGCGATAACGCGGCGCCGAGGTTGGTACCATGTCGGATGATCCGCAGCCCCGGGTCGCAGAAGCTCTGGAGAATCGAGAGCGACTCGCGGGAGGATGAATCATCGACAGCGATCAACTCGAGATCGCTGTATGTCTGTGCAAGGACACTGGCGACCGCCTCACGCAGAAATTGCGCTGCGTTGTAGACGGCCATCACCACGGTTACTCGAGGCATTGCAAATGTCTCCCAAGACATTGAGGCAGATTTATCGGTTAAGCCGAGAGCCAAGCTCCGGTGGCTTAACGGCTGGTGACAGGAGATCCGCCGTGCATTTTCCTTTTTCTTTCGAGTGCTTGGCGGTAACATTCTACGATTCGCCCAGCCACCTTCCAAACATTGAGCTTTCGGGAAAATCGTCGGGATGGTCCCATAGCGATCATCCATCGAAGTGTCGACATCGCAAGTCTCAGGAATTGATCCAGAGAAACCGCCCAAATGTGCCACTTGGCATCGCGCGGGATGCCGAATTCCATGACATCCGCACGAGATTTGTCGAACCACCAAGCCAAAAAGTAGTCCTTTTGGATCCGGGCTTCCTGCACCGGGTGATACATAAGAGCTGAAGGTTCGTACCGCAGCCGCTCGCCCCCCATCAACAAGCGCTTCCCGAACTCCGTGTCCTCATTGCCGATCAACGTGCCCGGGCGCCGACCCAAATCGGTTCGAAAACCACCGTATTTCTGAAACATTTCCTTTCGAAAGGCCATGTTCGCGCCGAACGGAGCCTCGGTGAGTTCACCCGCTTCTGCGCCCATGTCGAAAACCGTCAGCGGAGCCAGTGCGTAGCGACCCTCTCTCGGCAGCCAGCGTGGAGGCGGGCAAGTCCAAAGCGGCAACACGCGTCCGCCGGCACCGGCCCATTCTCCGCCATGCAGCTCGGCAGTCAGATTATGGAGCCAGGTCGGCTCAACCGTCACATCGTCATCCATAAAAACGATGATGTCGCCCCGAGCTTCACGAACACCGGCATTGCGCGCATACGAAAGGCCCTGCTGTGGTTCAAACAGATAGTGGAAGCGATCAGGGTATCGACGACAAAACTCTTCGCACACCTCAGAAGTGTGGTCAGTCGAGTTGTTGTCCACCACCAGAATCTGCCAGCCGATCGATTCTGGAACGGTCAAGGCTGCGGCGCTATTTAGCGCTCTGGCTAGACTCTCGCCGCGGTTATATGAGCACAAAACGACCGTGAGGTTCATCGAGGCATTACACCTGGCTCATTCGTTTTTGTGCCTGCTTGTACCGGTCGTGAGGGACAGGCTTCTATTGGGAGTCGTTTTGAGCGCGCATGCGAAGTCCGCCGTATGCCATCAGCGATGGGCTGCAACAAACGCCAAGCTCTCAACCCCAACCGTCGCTTTAAGGCAAGTTTCGTCCAAGGTAGCGATCTGATGGCTTTCGGACATGTGTGAAGTGCGAACGCAGAAAGCCGCTCCGAGACTTCCAGTTCCCCATCGTTAAACGCTGCGCTGGCACGGCTGACCGCGTCACCAGCTAGCAAGTGAAGCATCTTTCGGCGGAGGCGCATCGAATCAGGAAGTGCGTGCCCGCAGGCTTGAAAGAAACAGTCCAACGCAGCCCTTCTTTGCTCAAGATCGGGCAGCCAGTTGTGCTCTATATATGACAGCGACATGTTGTTGCTATGCCGGCGATAGACTGCCTGAGGTGCCCTCATAAATCCGACGGACGCATGAGCCGCCACCCGCAGCCACATTTCCATGTCTGCGGCATGTGGTAACTCAACCCTATACCCTCCCACCCTCTTTTGGAGTTCCGTCCTGATAACAGCGGTAGGCGTGGGGACGATGTTTCGAGCGCCGCTCGATGCAATAAACTCTCGCCCGGCGAGAATGCGTTCACCGCCCGGGCACGAGACAGCGTCGGTGAGCTTTCTCGTACCCTGTTCATCCAGCTCAACAGCATTCCCAAACGTGAAGCCCACTCCGGGATTCTGTTCCATCAACGTCACGGCACGGTTCAGAGCTCCAGGCAACAAGTAGTCATCTGCGGACAGAAGCAAAAAGTAGTCGGACGCAGCCCAGGCAATCCCCTCGTTATAGGTAGCAATGTGCCCTCGATTCGTGGAATGTCGCAGGAACTTCACTCTCGAGTCATTGCGCGCCAATTCAGTGGCCACGTCCGCCGTATTGTCAGGCGAAGCGTCGTCAATGATCAGGACTCGGACACTTGGCCCAGGCTGTGCCAGAACACTCTCCACGCACTCCTTGAGAAAGTTCCCGTAGCGATAGCAAGGCACAATCACGTCTACGGAGCTCATTGAACTAATCCCCCGGGATCAGCCGTTGCGGGGGACCCTAGCAATTCGGGATCTAAGAGACGCGATGCCACCAGCAACCGTTGGATCGGACGCGGAAGCCGATCGGAAGGAACGAGTCTCAGGAGCGCTCGAACGGAGTAGACGCAACTCCCGACAACCGCCAGCGTTCCGATGGCAAGCGAAACGGCACTTGGCAGCATCTGAATACTGCAGAAGACAACCGCAATCAACGACAGGAACACCGCACCCGTGTGCCGGTTGGCGGCGTACCACCGAAATTCAGTGAGCCAATGCACGACCGGGTAGGTCAGGGCTAAATGAAAGACGTAAGATCCAAAGAAGGCGATCCCGCCTCCGTTCAAGCCGTATCTTTTCACGCAAAACCAGGCGAGAGCGACTGCGACGATCGTCCAGGCCAGTTCGCAGAGGAAGAAAATTCCTTGCCTCCCCTTGGCGACCACGATGAAGCCCATCGGCCAGGCAATCACCTGCAGAGCAGCACCCAGGCAGATCCAACGCAAAACTCCTACTGCAGCGCCGAACTTGGTGGAATAGAGCAACGCAATAACGAGTGGTGCAAACGTGAGCGTAGCGAGTACGCCCGGGCCGGCTAACAGCAGACCAATCAAAGTCTGCTCGTTCACCAGGCGGTTACATTCCTCATGGTTCTGAATGCTGGCGGTCAGTCGCGGATAAAAATCTGCACCCATGGCTCCCAGGATGATGCCGACGTAAAGTCCACCCAGGGTCCACGCAGACTGATACAACCCCGTTGCTTCAAAGCCGACCTTGCGCAGGATTATGATCCGCACGAAGTAGGCGACTCCCATGGTCAGAAAGCCGCTCGCCATGAACGCGGAACCAAGCTTCAGCAAGGCGGACGCTTCGTGCCGAACTTGGGAAAACGTGACCGTGATTTCTTGTACTTCGATCTTGCGGCTGTACCACCATGAGGTAAGGATGGTCATGGCGGCGACACCGACCAACGACGGCACCACGCCCCTTTCCCGGAAGAAATAGACCAGCGGAATGCCAGAGCAGACTCCGAAAAGCGCACCCAGGACATTCATCCTGGCAAGGTCGGCGACGCGGCGCATGCCTTGGATCAAAGCGCCCTGCCCTGCCGACACCAGACTGAAGAAAACCGCGATCGACAAAAGGGACACGGCGGCAGCCTGGTCGGTGCTGCCGAATGTCAGTCGAGATACCTGCCGGGAAAACACCAGCAACAAGGCAGCTCCCAGCATTCCAAGGACGATTGACGTCCGTTGAAGTACTGCCGTGGTTTGAGCGATCCGCGCCTCGTCGCCTGATCCGGCGGCTTCCGCAATTTGACGGACGCCGCTGCTGTTGATACCCATGCCGGCAATGCTCTGGGTCAAGTTCTGGATTGAACCGTAGAGACCAAATAAGCCGAACCCACTTGGGCCGAGCAGCAGAGCCATCGCTTTAGTGCGAACGATCCCGATCGCGATACTCAGTACAGAAGAGCCTCCGATCAACGCGGAAGACTTGAGAATCTGGCCATAGCTTCCTTTCGTCTCGGCTGGGGCTTTTTTCGCCTGCGGCGCGGGACGCGACGGGGCAGCCAGAACCTGGACATCACTCGGGGCAGCGATCTGGACGCAGGTGCAACATGAGGTCGCCAACTCGCCATTTCCACGTATCGTTATCGGAATCATTCTAGTTTTGGGAGTAGCGGGTAAGAATTCAGAGTCGGGGTGATTGCATCGACGCGGAAAAGGCGCTTGCCTAATAAGCCCCTTCTCCCCTGATTACAGCCCAAGGAGTCATGAAGAGAATCTTCATGTCGAGCCGGAGTGAACACGCCATGGCGTAGCGAACATCGAGACGCACCATCTCATCGAACCTGACACTGCTGCGCCCTTTCACCTGCCACAATCCCGTGATTCCGGGCTTGGTTTCCAGCACTCGACTCCTGTGCCAGATCTCGTAGGCTTCCACTTCGTAGGGGATGGCCGGCCTGGGCCCGACCAGCGACATTTCGCCTTTAAGAACATTGATGAGCTGCGGCAACTCATCCAGACTGGTTTTCCGCAAGATTGAACCTACCCGGGTCACCCTCGGATCACGGGTCAACTTGTAGACATCCGGTTGCTGATCGTTGGAAGGCGAGGATTCGACCTCTCCCTTGATCAGCCGCTGCACGAATTCCTTGTGCACGTTGGGATTGTTGTTGACCTGCATGGTTCTGAATTTAAAAAAGACAAATGGAGCGCCGTTTTGGCCCACCCGTATCTGGTTGAAGAAGACCGGGCCCTCGGAGGACAGTTTGATCGCCAGTGCAACCGCCAAGAACACAGGAGCAAAAAGAATCATGGCCACGACGCTGCCTAACAAATCGAGAAACCGCTTACCGATTTTAAAAGCCCTTTTCCCCTTTTCGCGTCGACCAAGGTCGGGATAGAAAACCGGATTGCTGGGACGCAGAGGGACGTCATGCACCCATTTCTCTGGAAAGATCTGATAAGAAAGGCTGATGTGGTTGAAGTGCTCGAAGGGGAGGCTCTCGTACAGTGTTCCTTTGACTCTGGAAACCAGGATGCTCGGAATGCAATCCCCGCCATTCGCGCCGATCTCGGTGAACATGAGACCAATAACGGTCGGACTCTTGTACCAGCCAATCACGTCGGTCTCCCGGATGCAACCCGACAGAGCGGGCAGCGCTTTGGTCAGAACTTCTCGAACCGTCCCCTCGCCGCTGGTGTCACCAGTATCAATCAGCATTAGCAGGAAGGGCCTCGCCGAGCGTTCTGTGCGCTTTCTCTCGAAAGCAATCGTGCTCTGGAAGGATTCCTCGTCCAGCATCGCGCGACTGGAACCTGAAATCGTGGCCATAGTAGCAAGTCCGTTGTTCAGTAGGGCCGACATAATAGTCACACTATTTTCCGGTTTGTATCTTTCTGGGGACGTGTGTTGAATTGGAGGTAACGCTGCGGATCTTCGTGGCCGTCCGTTCAGCCTTGCCGGGCCTTCTCTATCTCCGCACCGGGCTGCTGATCTGTTCCACGCAATCGAGAACATGATCTTGATCGCTTTCCGTCATATCGTGAAAGAGCGGAAGAATGATCGTGGTATCTGCCGCAAGATTGGTCTCTGGTAGGCGAGCATCCCATTCACCCTTGCGGTAGGGGGACTCGCGGTGGATCGCCATGATACCTCTGCGGGTCGAGATTCCCTGGTTCAGGAGTTCCTGCATCAATTGATCCCGGGTCACGGGAGCGTCCTCGGTCAAGCGCACCATGTACGACTGATAATTCTGCTTGCATTCAGCCGGCTCGACGGGAGGGATCAGCCATTCTAGCTGAGAAAGGCGCTCGGTATAGCGAGATGCCAACCAACGCCTGCGGTCAATCATTTCCGGCAGACGTTTTAGTTGCACCAGGCCAATCGCGGCCTGTAGATCTGTCATCCGATAGTTGTAGCCAACTTCATCGTAGCTTTCGACCACCACTTGAGCCGAGGCGTGCCGAGCTAGATCCGATACACTCATTGCGTGCTGGCGCAGCCTGCGCAGACGCGCCGCCAATTCTGCATCGGCGGTTGTGATCATGCCCCCTTCCCCGGTGGTAAGAATCTTTCTGGGGTGGAAGCTGAAGCAAGCCATTGAAGTGTGCGGCTGTCCAATGCGCCGGCCTTTGTAGACGGCACCGATAGCGCACGCGGCATCTTCTATTACCAGCAGGCCGCGGCGATTCGCGATGTCGCAGATTTCCTCGAGAGCGGAAGGCAAGCCGACTTGGTGCACCGCTAATATGGCCCTCGTTCGCGGCGTGATGGCTGCCTCGATGCGGCTGGGGTCCATGTTGTAGGTGGAACGATCAACATCTACAAACACCGGTGTACCGCCGGCATAAACGATGCCGTTGGCCGTCGCGATATACGAGAGACTCGGACACAGCACCTCGTCCCCAGGTTTGATGCCCGCAACCAGCATGGCCAGGTGCAGGGCGGTGGTACAGGAAGACACCGCTATTGCATGGGCAGCTCCTACGTATTCTGCAAACGCCGCTTCGAATGCGGCCACGCGGGGTCCTTGGCTGACCCAGCCGCTGCGAAGGACTTCGAGGACAGCCACTTCCTCGGCCTGACCCAAAGACGGACGGGCTACCGGAAGAGTTGCGGAACGTGATGTGCTCATGCTGCCTCCACTGTAACCGGGGACGCCGCTTTGGCCTGCCTTCTCCAACTGATCAACTCACTGAGCCCCTCTTCTACTGAGACACTCGCTCTGAAACCAAGCATCTTGGCTGCCTTCTCCACATCCGCGCAACGCCTCTGAACGTTACCGACCGCGCGCGCCTCACGATATTCTGGCTGGAGCGGCGAACCAGTGATCCTTAGCAACAGCTGGCAAAGCTCTTCGAGGCTGGTTTGAGTTCCCGTTCCAACATTGAAAACCTCATCGGTGACATCGGACTGCGCTGCCAGGAGGTTCGCTCGGGCCACGTCCTCAATGTAGACAAAATCCATCGACTGGCAGCCGTCACCGAAAATCAAAGGTGGCTGTCCTTCGTCGATTGCGTCGAGCCAGCGTATGAGAACTTCGGTATAGACCCCGGTCATATCCATGCGCGGACCATAGACGTTGAAGTAACGGAAGGCGGCGTAAGAAAGCCCAAACGAGGTGTAGTAAGCACGCAGCATCTGCTCGCTCGCAATCTTGCCGGCTCCGTAAAGAGTGCGATTGTTGAAGGGATGGGATTCATCAATCGGAAGATAGGAAGGTTCGCCATAGACCGACGCGGAGGAGGCCGCTACAACTTTCTTCACCTTGTGTTTTACGGCCGATTCCAGGACATTGAGTGAGCCGCCAATTAGAACTTCGACGGCCTCGCGGGGGGCTTCGGCGCAACGCGTGATCCGCAACGCCGCCTGGTGAAAGACGTAGTCTGTTCCTTCCGTCACGCGATCAACCAATTCCCTATCGCGGATGTCGCCCTCGATGACTTTTACTCCACCATGCTCGATCGCGCCGGCCAGATTCGCCCAGGTGCCGCGGACAAAATTGTCCAGCACGCGCACTTCCGCAGCTCCCGCCGCCAGCAACTGGTCCACAATCGTACTACCTACAAAACCAGCGCCACCTGTTACCAGAGCAACCTTACCCTGCAGGCTTCTCATTATGATTATGTCCTCCAAACAATAAAGACCGTTTCCGCCCTGACTTTACGCACGCATTCGTAACACCTTAGCCGGAACGCCAGCGACAACGGCGTTGTCCGGCACATCACGGGTCACTACGGACCCCGCGCCTACGATAGAGTTTCTTCCAACTTGAACGCCAGGCAGGATGCTGGAATTCATTCCAATATCAGCGCCGAAGCCAATGACAACCGGCTTGATCACGAGGCTGGTGGTGATGAGCGGTACGTCCGCTGGATCTCCTGAATGAGCGGAACCGAGAACCTTCGCGCCCGGCCCCCAACCTACATAGTCTTCGAGAATCAAGTTGCGGGCGTCGAAGTAGGCTTGCGGACCGATCCACACGTGACTCCCTATTCTGCAAGTACCATCGAAGCGGCCCTGAATCATGGCCTGCGCGCCTATAAACACACAATCGCCGAACTCCATTGTTTCGGGATGTTTGAGGACGACGCCAGGGCCCACCTGTAGATCATTGCCCATGCTGCGGCACACGGCTCGAAGCACGACGCGACGCATCAGACTTTCAAAAGCGCTCTCTCCCTCGCGGAACTTCGCGAACAAATCCAGCAGTTCTTGTCTGGTTCGGGTCTCCTTGAGCCAGGCCGCGAATTCATGTTCCCACTTTGGATCAGCTTTGACTTCACGCCGGCCAAACGTAGCTTGAACTTCCCTGACGCCGAGGTCGATTTCCGAGTTATTGATCATCATCAAATCTCCCGTTGGGAGCCAGAATGTGGAGGAGTTAGAGAACTAGCACTCCTGCTCGGCGAACGGCCGCTTTCACTGATCCAAAGCACCGAGCCCTGCAAGAGGAGAGAAAGTTCCTAGCGGGGAAATCGCCGATGCCCCAAGTTCGACCGGGCGCCCATCCATTTCCATCGAGCGTTGCGCGGCCTCCAGAAGTCGAACCACGCGATAGCCGGAATAGCCATCGCTCACTGGCGCGCGCTTATCCCGGATGGATTGCACAAATTCCTGTGCCATGCAGCGCAAGGCTTCTCCGGTATCCAGGTTCGGCGCAAGCATATCGCCGCTCCTGTAACCCGTTAGGAGGCGCTCGCGATGTTCGGGGTCATGGTTCATGCTGATGACTTTGTCGTAAACCCGAACCTTTTCGCAGTTCTCCATATCGTCGTAGACGATCATCTTCTTGCTGCCGCCGATTAGCATCCTACGGACTTTGACCGGGGCGAGCCAATTGAGATGGAAATGCGCGATTAGATTGTCATCAAAATCTGCCAATACGTAGGCAAGGCTCTCAAATGGATGGCCCAGATGCTTTCTACCTGTCGCCGTAATGGAGACTGGGTCCCGGCCACAGAGAAAGCTCAGTATAGAAAAATCGTGAGCGCCGAGGTCCCAGAGCACATTGATTTCACTCGGAACCAGCCCCAAGCTGATGCGGACTGCGTCGAAATAGAGCAAGCCGCCGATCTCACCCGCTTCGATCCAGGACTTAACCCGACGGACCGCGTCGGTATAGAGAAATGTGTGATCTACCATCAGAACTTTGCTCCGCTTTTCAGCAAGTTCGATCAAATCGAGCACTTGAGACGTGCTCGTGGCCAGCGGCTTTTCCACGAGAACATGTTTGCCCGCGAGCAGGGCTGTGCGCGCAAACGGATAGTGGGTGGATACGGGTGTAGCGATTACAATCGCATCGATTCGGGGATCGTTGACGACGTCCTGAAAGCTCGGCTTCAGATCCACCGCAGGGTAGTTTCTCTTGATCCGCGACAACGCGGTGAGATCAAAGTCGCAGACGGCTTTCAGCTCGACTTCGTCTAACGCCGAAAAGTTGCGGATAAGGTTTCGTCCCCAATAGCCACAACCGATGACGGCGATTTTTAGTTTACTCATGGTGAATATTTCCGCTTCCCGGGAAACATGGTTGCTGCATCCACGTGCGTGCCTCAGACGGGCCCCAGCCTTGCTTAGTCGGAAAGGGTCGCTCGGGTGGTTTTAAAAGTAGACTCTCGCCAACTCATTCATGTGCGGGAGCCCGACCGGGGTCTACTGCACAGTCAGCGTGGCGGTCCTAGTGGTTCCTCGATAAACTCCAGATATGTTCGACGATGTCCTGGCAGTCACCACGCTAGTAGTCACCGTAAACGTAACGCTTCTAGCACCAGCCGGTATGGTGGCGGACGCGGGAACTTGTGCTACCGCAGTCCGGCTGCTGCTCAGGGAAACGACTGCCCCCCCGAGTGGCGCCGCACCATTCAGCGTCAGCGTCGCAGTTGAAGACGTACCGCCAGTCACAGTAGTCGGATTCACCGTGAGGGAAATTAAAGAGGCGAGGTTCACAGTTAGGATCGTCGACCTCGTCGTGCCCCCGTAAACCCCCGAAATGGACACGGGGGTTGAGGATCCCACGCCGCTTGATGTGATCGTGAAGGTTGCAGACGTGCTTCCGCCAGGGACCGTGACGGACGCAGGCAGCTGCGCAGCCGACGTATTGCTGCTCTGAAGATTTACCACAGCTCCGCCCGTTGGGGCCGATCCACTGAGCGTCACCCTCCCGGTTGAATTGTTCCCGCCCACGACGCTGTTGGGACTCACTGTTACCGAAAACAAGCCAACAGTTACAGTGAGCGTAGCACTTTGAGTAGCTCCTAACGTAGCCGAGATGACGGAGGCAGCGTTCGCGGAGACCGCGCTTGTGGTGATGGTGAACGTTGCAGACGTGCTCCCTGCTGGAACGGCGACGGAGACAGGCACTTGCGCGGCCGACGTATTGCTGCTCAGCAGCGTCACCACCGCTCCGCCAGCCGGCGCCGCTCCATTCAGTATGACCGTCCCGTTCGAATTGCTCCCACCCACGATCGAGGTGGGGTTCAGCGCCAGCGACGACAGACTGGGAGCAGTCACAGTCAGCGTCGCACTCTGCGTGGCTCCCAGTATTCCCGAGATCGTTGCCGACGTATTGGCTGCCACCGGACTGGTCGTAACCGCAAACGTGACGGACGTACTTCCGCCCGGCACAGTGACGGAAGCAGGCACTTGCGCGGCCGATGT
>JANXUC010000047.1 GCA_025352065.1 Acidobacteriaceae bacterium
CCGCAAGCCGATCCCGCTTCAGAGCTTTTCCTGTGGGATGGTTATTGAACAAACTGACCTGTGCAATGGTGGCGGCGCCGACGAATCCTGTGTCCTCGTTAAACTGCGGACACGCCTCCATACAGCAGCAACAGGAAATACATCGCGAAATGGGATAGCTCTCTTCTTGCTCGCGTGGGGTCACACGCGGGCCAGGTCCCAAATCGTAAGTGCCATCGACAGGAACCCAGGCCTTGACCGCCTTCAGATTCTCGAAAATGACGCTGCGATCGACCGACAGATCGCGCACAATGGGAAACTTCGTCAGCGGTTCAATGCGGATCGGCTGCTCCAATTGATCGACTAGCGCCGAACAAGCCATACGAGCCTTGCCGTTGATCACCATGGCGCAGGAACCGCAAACTTCTTCCAGGCAATTCGCGTCATAGGTGATGGGCGCGGTCGTCTTACCTGCCGTGGTGACGGGGTTCGTGGCAATCTCCATCAGGCTGGAAATTACGTTCATGCCGGGCTTCCACGGAATCTCAAACCCATCCCAGTACGGAGCGGTGGTGGGACTGTCCTGGCGCTTGATCTTGAAAGTAATGGTCTTTGCGTTGGCCATGATTTTTTCTTTTAGTTTCCCGTAACTTAGATTCTCTCCGGCTTGTTGCCGACCGCTTCGAGCGTAGAGAAAAACTGGACTTGTGAACCGGAGTCCGGCTAAGCCGCCTTCATTTTCATGTTCTGAATAATGTAATCGGCAAACTCGCTGGTCTTGACCTTGGTCGCGCCTTCCATCAGACGCTCGAAATCGTAAGTGACCTTTTTCTGCAAGATCGTCGCTTCCATGCCCTGCTCAATCATATCCGCCGCCTCGTTCCAGCCTAAATGACGGAACAGCATCACGCCGGAAAGAATTACCGATCCGGGATTAATCACATCCTTGTCCGCATACTTCGGCGCCGTGCCGTGCGTCGCTTCGAAGATGGCAAAGCCGTCGCCAACATTGGCTCCGGGAGCGATTCCCAACCCGCCGACTTGCGCCGCGCACGCATCGGAAATGTAGTCGCCGTTCAAATTCGGCGTCGCCAACACGGAGTATTCTTCGGGCCGTGTAACGATCTGCTGAAAGATAGAATCGGCAATACGGTCGTTGATCATGAGCTTGCTCTTCCACGCGCCGTTGCCGTGCGTGGTGTAGATGGCCTCCAGTACGCTCTTCACTTCGGCTTCCACCGCTGTGCGGAAAGCTGGCGGAGCGTATTCCATGCCCGGCTCGGTCATCGACGCGTTGTCTGCGATAGAAATATTCGGGCTCTTGTCCTTGTTGTCGATGATCCAGCTTTCGCGTTCGGTCACAACCTGGGCCCGGAATTCCTGCGTGGCAACTTCATAGCCCCAGTTGCGGAACGCGCCTTCGGTAAATTTCTGAATGTTGCCTTTGTGGACCAGCGTGACGGCCTTCAACTTCTTGGTCAGCGCATGTTGGATGGCCATGCGAACCAGACGTTTCGTTCCAGTAATGGAGATTGGCTTAATGCCCACGCCTGAATCCAGGCGCACCTGCTTCTTGCCGCCTTTCAGCATCTCTTCGTTGAGGAATTTGATCAGCTTGGCGCATTCAGCGGTTCCCTCTTCCCACTCGATACCGGCGTAAACGTCTTCCGTATTCTCGCGGAAAATTACGATGTCCATTCTTTCGGGATGCTTCACCGGAGACGGCGTCCCCGCGTAATAGCGCACAGGGCGAATGCAGGAATAAAGATCGAGAACTTGCCGCAGAGTAACGTTCAGCGAACGAATGCCGCCGCCAACCGGAGTGGTCAGCGGGCCTTTTATTGCCACGCGAAATTCGCGAATGGCATCCACCGTTTCGTCCGGCAGCCAGTTGTCGAACTTGGCCTTCGCTTTTTCCCCGGCAAACACCTCAAACCACTCGACGCGCCGCTTGCCTCCGTAGGCTTTGGCGACCGCAGCATCGAACACTCTCTGCGAAGCTTTCCAGATGTCGCGTCCGGTTCCGTCGCCTTCGATAAATGGAATGATGGGATTATCGGGAACCGAGTATTGCCCGTTGCTGTAACCAATCTTCGCGCCGTTCGCCGGTACCGCCACTCCGTTATAGAAAGCCGCCATCCAAAGTCTCCTTCAGTCTCTCTCCGAAACTGCCTTAACCAAACTCCTGATTATAGAGAAATTCTGGCGGGTGCGGCGAATATGAGTGCCGAACAACTCAAGATGAAATAGCCGCCCCCAACGGAAACTAGCAAAGATTGACAATCATTGCCAATTGTTCTACATTCAGGATTTCTGGTCTTCTCGCAACCTGGAGGCTCCTATGCCCATGAATATCAACCTCACCCCGCAACTGGAAGAAGTCATTCGGCGAAAAGTGAATTCCGGTTCATACAACTCTGCAAGCGAAGTGGTTCGCGAAGCTCTTCGTCTGATGGAGCATGAGGACCGGGTCCGCGCAGTTCAGCTGCAGCGGCTCCGCCAAGATATTGAGGAAGGGTTGAACAGTGGGGCCGCCATATCATTTGATCCTGAGGAAATGAAGCGGATTGCGCGGAAATCGAGAGCTGCCCAACGCGCTACAGGTCCCAAGCTCCAGAGCAGAAATGAGCGACACAAGAGCGCAAAATAAATGCCTCGCCTTACCCTCACTCCGCGAGCTCAAACTGACTTGGTTGAAATCTGGAGCTATATCGCGGATAACAACGAAGTAAACGCGGATGCGTTTGTCATATCTTCCGGACCCACAGCGTAAATGTCTTTGTCCGTCGGCTGTCCGGGGTCCATCGTGTTCTCGATTCCATCTAACCCCGCCATCAGCATGGCCGCAAACGCCGGATGTTGCGAAATTACTGTAATCGCTTTTAGCAATCGTGCCCATGCCATACTGTCAATCAGGAACTACTGGCATTGACTTACTGGCAACTGACATCTGCCCTATGGACTTTGACCAGCTAGAGACGTTTATCGAGGTCGCAAAGCACGCCAGCTTCTCGCGCGCGGCGGAGAGGCGTTTTCGCACGCAGCCCGCTATTTCGTCGCAGATTCGGTCGTTAGAAGACGAGGTTGGCGCCAAGCTGTTCGACCGCTCCGGCGGCAAAGTCTCGTTAACTGCGTCTGGCAAGGTTTTTCAGCAATTCTGCCAGGACGCGATTGATTCCCGTCGTACGCTTCTCACTGCTGTCGCCGAAACCGAGCGCGTTCCTCGCGGCGAAATCACGGTTAGCGCCAATGAAGGGACCTGCCTCCACATTCTTCCTGAAGTCTTTGCCGACTTTAAGCGCCAGTATCCCGACGTTTCCGTGGCCATCAAGCGCGCCGACTATGCCCGAGTGCTGGAGTGGGTCACCGACAATACCGCCGACTTCGGCGTAGTCTCCCTGCCCGTTGCCGACCCCCGGCTCACCGTCGTCTTGATTCACCGCGACGAACTCGTTGCGATCGCGCCGCCGCAGCATCCCATGGCCAAGCTCAAGTCGGTAACTTTGGCGGAAGTGGCAAAATTCCCTCTGGTGATGCCTAAGGCCGGGCACACACGCGACGCCCTCGAAGAGCTCTTCCACGAACGCAAGCTGAAGCCACAGATAACAATGGAACTGGACTCCAGCGAGTTGCTGAAGCGCTTCGTAGCGGCGAATGTTGGCGTCGGGTTCATAGCGAGCTCCAGCGTGGACGAGGATGCGCGGGCTAATACGTTAGTTTCCATTCCACTTTCCGACGCGCAGGTGCGGCGCGATATTGCGTTGGTCTTCCGTAAGGATAAGGCGCTAAGCCGAGCGGCCCTTGCTTTCATCGATATCGCGGTAAAACATAAATCAACCTATGATGTAATGGCCCGATAACTATGATTCGTAGGCTTCAGCCAGTCTTCATCCTCGCCTTTCTGCTGCTTCTTCCCATCCTGGCCGCTGCACAGATCTTGAAACCTCTCGGCAAGATCAAGGAAATTCATTTCGCCGGGCTCCATCGCTATAGCCAACCCGACATTCTGGCTGCTACTGGATTGGCGGTCGGCCAAACCATCACTGAGGGCGACCTCAAGGGCGCGGCGAACCATCTGGGATCGACGGGAGCATTTTCCGATATTGCCTACAATTATTCCACCCTCGCGGGCACGATCAAGGTGCAGTTTCAGATCACCGAAGCGGATAAGCTTTTGGCAGTGCGTTTTGAGAATTTTGCGTGGTGGCCCGATGCCGAACTGCGGGCAAAATTGCGCGAACGGGTCCCTTTATTCAAAGACGAGTTGCCGGTCGCCGGCACTTTAGCCGACTCCGTGGCCGACGCCTTGCAGTCCATGGTTTCCGAACGCGAGATTCCAGGTAACGTGCAGTATTCCCGTTACGCCAAGGAAGGTGGCCCAGTTGAGGCCATTGTCTATCGCATTGAAGGCTCCGCGATTCGGGTTCACTCGCTCGAGTTTCCCGGCGCGAACCCCGAGGAACTTCCCGAGCTCCGTTCCGCCGCCCGCAAGCAGTTGGTAGGACAGAAGTATTCCGCCAGCCAGGTTGCCATTATTGCGCAATACGATTTTCGCGACGTCTACCTGCGCCGCGGCTATCTGGATGTGAAGTTCGGCGCACCTTCGGCGACAGTTGCGCCGCTCCCCGCCCCTGCCGGCGATGAAGGGAGCGAACCCGACCCGGAGGACGCCAAACCCACTGGCGTGATCGTTAAGCTGCCCGTCGAGCCCGGCATCCAGTTTCGCCTATCCACCGTGGATTGGGTTGGCAACCAGGCATTTCCGGTCTCTGCGCTGGAGAAGCTCGTGACCGTGCAGCCGGGCCAGCCAGCCAACCTGTTGCAACTGCAGCAAGGTCTTGAGCAGATGAAGAAGCTGTACAGCACGCGCGGCTACATGAAGATCGAATACAAAGTTGAGCCGCACCTGGACCCCGCCGCCAAGACGGCCAGCTTTAGCGTTCATGTTCAAGAAGGCGCGGTCTACCATTTTGGCGAGCTGAATATTGAAGGTCTCGACAAAAAGACAGCGGCCCGTCTGCGCGATCAGTGGACCATCCGTCCCGGGGAACCCTTCGATACCAGCTACGAAGCGCACTTTCTGAAAGACACGCAGCCGGACCTACCCCCGGGCACCAAGTGGAGCATCGTCGTGGAGGAGCATGTTAACGAATCCGACAAGAGTGTCGACTTAACAATTCGTTATGTACCTGCGATTTCCAAATAAGGCGCGAAAAGGTGTAATCTTCTTCCTACGACAGGCATCTCGGAGTTAGGGTTCCTGCAAACCCGGAAGAGTGGCAACGTTCTTCCGAAGACAAAGAGAAGACTGGCGGAGAAGACTGGCGCGAAGCTTTAACTTGCACGGAACCTAATTTGCACCAACCCCAAATTGCACCAACCCCTTAAGGAGACGCTGAATGAAATCCGTAACCTCGATCCTCACGATGCTTGTACTGGTTTCCACGCTGGCACTGCCTGTGCTGGCCGCAGACAAAGACGAAACACTGACCGGCACGGTTTCCGATGCCATGTGCGGAGCCAAGCACTCCGGCGACGCCGCAACCTGCACCCGCAGCTGCGTAAAGAAGGGTTCTGCCTACGCGCTCGTAGTGGGCGATAAGGTCTACACGCTGAAGGGCGGAGAAAAAGATCTCGACAAGATGGCTGGCCAGAAGGCAACCGTGACGGGCACCGTGGATGGCGACAAAGTGACAGTGAAATCCGTAAAAGCTGCCGCCTAAGCTTGCGTTATGCTGTGAAAAAGCAGGAGCCCTTAAGCTCCTGCTTTTTGTTTTGAGGTGATGCCATGAATTTCGGCAAGGTCGCTGCCCTCACTGTTCTGTTGGTTGGATCATTAGCCCTTGATACGGTGGCCACCGCGCAAGAATTATTTGGCGTGCATGTGATAGCCGTGAACCGGTTTCACAGTCCGTCGAGATCACGGAGTTCATTTTCGGCAAAGGCGACAATTCCTTACGCGGACCGAAAATCGTAGTCGCCAATCACAGCAAGAAAGTGGTTACTGGCTATGGGTTGGAGTTAGTTTATCTCGCCTCTCAAGGGTGCAATGTCAAGGGCACTTCGGTGCTCCCTATTCTTTTCTTGAAATCGATGAAACCGATCCTTCCGGCGACCTTGGCAGAAGCCGCCAGCTTGCTTCAGGCCAATCGGCGGAGCACAGATTCAATGTTAGGCCCGAACAACCTTTCTAGTTCCTGCGGGGTAACCAATCCGCGTATTTTCCTTTGAACTTGAAGACTGGATATCTGCATGTGCAAGTGAAGGTGACGGGAGTATCTTTCGCAGACAATTCCTCTTGGCATGAGCCTAACCCAAAACCTGGAAGCGACTGGGAAGAATCCCTCTACGACCACGCAACATATGACGGCGACCGGGTAGATTGCACTCGATGGAAGCCAGTCATGGACAAGCTCAACGAAAACATGAGATGGACAGACGTAACCGTGGAAAGCCCCAAGAAGTTGGAACAACTTGGCGCGGGCGTTGTTGAGAGTAGCCGCAGTGGCTCAGCGGAGTTCCTCTACACCTGCGCGTTCACGGAATCCGAAGCCTTCATCAAGTCGCCGAAGCGGGCGGCTTTTGTCTGTCCCGACCTGTCCAAGTAGCAATCGCGGTCTTCGCACCCTACCCTACACCGGGCCATCCGTATTTTTCATGCAATGTTCACATTCCCCTGTGTTACATTCAACGCTCACTTTCCAAATTTTGGAGGAACTACAACCTTGGGCAAAAACATGATCCCGAAGCGCATCTTCTTTACCAAGGGCGTCGGGAAACACAAAGAGCGTCTTACTTCTTTCGAACTTGCTCTTCGAGATGCCGGCATTGCCGCGCAGAATCTCGTTCGCGTCTCATCCATTTTCCCGCCGAACTGCAAAATGGTTACGCGGTCCCAGGGCCTCAAGTATCTTAGCCCCGGCGAAGTAGTTTTTGCCGTGATTGCCGAGAATTCCACGCGCGAACCGCACCGCCTGCTAGCCTCCAGCATCGGAGTGGCAATTCCCGCCGACCACAACACCTACGGCTACCTTAGCGAGCACCATTCCTTCGGTGAAACAGAAGACGCCGCCGGAGAATACGCCGAAGAACTCGCAGCCGAAATGCTCGCCACCACGCTGAATGTCGAGTTCGATCCCGACCGTTCCTGGGATGAGAAGAAGCAGATTTACCGTTTGTCGAACAAGATCGTGCGCACGGCCAATGTGACGCAGTCTGCGGTGGGAGATAAGCGCGGGCTGTGGACGACCGTGATCGGCGCCGCGATTTTGATTTTCGAATAGGGTTACGTATTTGCTACAAGCAGGGCGCGGCTTTTGCCGCGCCCTTTGCTTTGCAGAATACTTAAGACTCGTTCTACCCATATGCTTGTCATTCCGAGCGCAGCAAAAATCCCTTTCAACACCGACAGTGCTTACGCCAATAGGGATTCTTCGCTGCGCCCAGAATGACAAAATATTGAGTGAAAACAAGCAGCACTATTTCCGTCGCGCAGCCTTCTTCTTCGCAGTTGCTTGTTTCGCCTTTGTAGACGCTTTCTTTCCGCCATTCTTACCGCGCTTCTTCAGCCGTTCCAACACTCCAGCCACAAGAATCGGCAAACCGACGGTGGCATCGACAAACACTTCTCCAAACTTCCCACCTTCCGCCGGAGGCACGAATTTACCCCAGGAGATCGCCTCACTATATGGGCTGCCCGACAGTCCGCCCCAATACACCGGCTCGGGACAAATACGCACGCCATAGTGGTAACGCTTCAGTGGAATGTCTTCCCCGCCCCGGCGATTTCGCAGCTCGATAAACGGCCCGAACTGCTGCGCCCAATTCCTAGGTACTCCTCCGCCAATGGTCAGCAAGCCCAGCTTCTTTTGGCGTAGCGCCGTCGAAGCATACTGTTCCAAATCCTCAAAAGGGTCGTATTTCAGACGCGGGCGGCCTTCCCGAGCACGACCACGATTCGTTAGCGCAAAATCCAGGCCAATTTCAGAATCCGTGAACGCCGGCACAAATACTGCCACATGCTTTTCGTAGGCGGATTTCAATATGCCGCGACCGATGGAGTTTTCGTGCAGGTATTCGCCAATCGCATGATTCAGCTTGTACGAACATAGCGTCTCGCTGGCATCCAGCTTGTCGAGCACGGCAAAAACCACGCGTTCGACATCGTCCAGATTTTGCTCTGGTTCCAGCGTGTCATAGACGCGGTTGTAACCGTATTCATAAAGGTCTTCGTCCTTCACATCGGGATTCGCGCGATAGTGATTCCGCCCCGTCGCCTCGACTAGTCCGTGGGCCATCAAGGCACCCGTCGAAACAATGGCGTGAATCAGGCCACGATCAATCAGCTCTGTCACGATCAATCCCTGCTTCGCCACGGTCATGGCGCCGGCCAACGTCATCACGACAAAACAGTCTTCGTCGCGAAACATCGCTTCGAGCACATCGGCGGCCTCGCCCAACTGGCGCCCGGTAAACGCCGTCTTCGACATGGCATGCAGCAGGTCGCTAATCGAGTGAACGTTATTCAGATCAAGCGGCTCGAGAGGAATCAACTTGTCCTTGACGGGATCGTGCAGTTTACGATCATGACCTTCGCCGCCGTGCGCCGAACCCTTGTGGGACGAACTCTTATGTGACGAACCGCTATGAGTGCTGTCTTTCAAACCACACCTCCAAAAATATCTGTCAGTCGCTTTGATACCACCGAGCGAACCCATACTTTATCACTGCCACCGCATTCTGGCGCTCTGGTATTCTAGGGCGGTTCCACTTTTCTTTTGATTGCGAGGTTTGCCTTCGTGCCACCCCAAACATTTTGCGTAGGACTGGTGCAGATGTATTGCACTCCCACTCCCGAAGACAATATGGAACGCGCCATCGCGCACGTTCGCGAGGCCGCAAAACAAGGCGCGCAGGTGGTCTGTTTGCCGGAGCTTTTCCAGACGCAATACTTTTGCCAGCGCGAAGACGCCGCACTCTTCGATCTGGCCGAACCGATTCCCGGGCCCTCGACCGAGCGCATCAGCAAAGTTGCGCGCGAACTCGGCGTGGTCGTGATCGCTTCGTTATTTGAGAAGCGCGCCCCCGGCGTTTATCACAACACGGCGGCGATTCTCGACACGGACGGCACTCTACTCGGCAAGTATCGCAAGATGCATATCCCGGACGACCCGCTCTACTACGAGAAGTATTACTTCACTCCTGGCGACCTCGGATATCAAGCCTTCGATACAAAACCGGGACGTATTGGAACACTTGTCTGCTGGGATCAGTGGTATCCCGAGGGCGCGCGACTGACGGCTCTCAAGGGCGCAAATGTTTTGTTTTATCCGACCGCGATTGGCTGGCATCCCGCCGAGAAGGCCGAGTTTGGCCAGACTCAACACGATGCCTGGCGAACCATCCAGCGCTCGCACGCCATCGCGAACGGCGTTTATGTTGGCGTGGTGAATCGTGTAGGCCACGAGAATGGCAACGTGCGCGGCAATGCCGCTCCCGGCGTCGGACTTGAATTCTGGGGAGGCTCGTTCCTCTGCGATCCCTTTGGCGTGGTGATCGCAGAAGCTTCGCACGATAAAGAAGAAATCTTAATTGGCGAGGTCGATCTCGGGCGCCTCGAAGATGTTCGCCGCAACTGGCCCTTCCTGCGCGACCGTCGCATTGATACTTACGGCAAGATTATGGATCGGTTGAGCGACTAGAAACTATTTTTGATTTGTGATTTGCGATTTGTAATTTGAAAATCAGGAGTGTTTCTCGAACACAGCGCTTTGTTCTTAAATCATCAAATAGCAAATCACCAAATCGCAAATCAGCTCATGCCCTCGCCCTCCACCAATCCGCGTCCCCGAATGCCCGCCGAGTGGGAACCGCACGCCGCGACCTGGCTAGCGTGGCCACACTTTCGCGGAGACTGGCCGGGAAAGTTCGATCCCATCCCGTGGGTCTATGCCGAGATCATTCGCAACTTGACGCGACATGAACGGGTAGAACTCATCGTCCAGGACGCGACTGCCGAAGCCAAAGTCCGCAAGATTCTGGATAAAGCCGGAGCGCTCAATCCTAACCTCAGATTCCATAAGTGGAAGACAGACCGAGTGTGGACGCGCGATTCCGGGTGCATATTTGTAAGCGCGTGTGACCCGAGCTGGTGTAGCGCGAGCATTCCTGCTCGCGAGGGGGGAGCAGCCCGACTCCAAGCCCTCCACTTCCGCTTCAACGCCTGGGCAAAATACCCGAACTACGCTGATGACGCCAACCTGGGCGCAAAGATGGCGCGCTTCGCGAAAGCGGAAGAAGTCAACCCAGTCAAAGCAAAATACAAAGTCGTTCTAGAAGGCGGCTCGGTCGACGTCAACGGCCAAGGTACGCTCTTAACGACCGAAGAATGTCTGCTCAGCTTCATCCAGGAGCGTAACCCTGACTTCACTCGCAAAGACTACGAAAGAATATTTGCGGAATATTTTGGCATCCAGAAAGTCATCTGGCTCGGCAGCGGCATCGCCGGAGACGACACCCACGGCCACGTCGATGACATCACAAGATTCGTTGCTCCCAACAAGATTCTGACCATGATCGAGCCGAATGCCAGCGACCCCAATCACGCGCCGCTAGCCGATAATCTTCGTCGCCTCCGCGCCGCGACCGATCAAGACGGCAAGAAGTTCAAAATCATCGAACTTCCCATGCCCCGGCCCGTCGTATTCGAAGGCCGCCGCCTCCCCGCCAGTTACGCGAATTTCTATATCGCGAACGGTGTTGTGCTGGCCCCGGTCTTCAACGACCCCAATGACCGCATCGCCCTCAACACATTGGCCGAACTCTTTCCGACCCGCGAAATCGTCCCCATCTATAGCGGAGATTTCATCTGGGGCTTCGGCGCCATGCACTGCATGACGCAACAACAGCCTGATATCTAATTTGTGATTTGGTGATTTGTAATTTGAGAATCTGGAACTTAATTCTGAAATCGATTCGGCGTGTTTTGCTCTTAAATTACCAAATTACAAATCACCAAATCACAAATTCGTGACTGACGAACTCTACATGCAGGAAGCTCTCCGCAGCGCCCAACGCGCCCTCGAAGCGGGCGAGGTGCCTATCGGCGCTGTCGTTGTCTGTGACGGCAAGATCGTGGGTCGCGGCCATAACCGAAACATCCTCGACCACGACCCCACCGCCCACGCCGAAATCCTCGCCCTGCGTGAGGCAGGCGCGGCTATCGGCAACCATCGTCTGGGAGGCTGCGAGCTGTTTGTTACAATTGAACCGTGCGCCATGTGTGCTGGAGCCATGATCCACGCCCGGCTCAAGCGCGTGGTTTACGGTGCGGCGGACCCCAAAGCAGGAGCCTCAGGCTCCGTAATGCAGGTTCTGAACCATCCGAGCCTGAACCACAGCGTGGAGGTACAGCAAGGCGTCCTGGCAGGCCGTTGCGCGGAACTGTTGCAGAGTTTTTTTCGCGAACGAAGAGGTTAGCTAAAGGCTAAAAGCTAATAGCTAATAGCTAAAAGTTCAAAACGGAGAGGTGCGTGAGTGGTTGAAACGACCCGCCTCGAAAGCGGACATACCTTAACGGGTATCGTGGGTTCAAATCCCACCCTCTCCGCCATAATTTCAACGACTTAGCTGCCGCTGCAATCAGTTGGCAATCACTTTACGGTGAAGGGCTAGCCCCACCACTTTGGAAT
>JANXUC010000150.1 GCA_025352065.1 Acidobacteriaceae bacterium
CGAAGTGCTTCGGCGAGCAGGAATGCTCGCCCTACACAGTCCGTCCTACATAGTCCGTCCTGCCTCGTACGCTTTGAGGTGGGTGTAGGCGACCCCCAGCAGCGACCTGTCGCCCTGAGGGGCCTTTCCGCGTCGCCGCAGCAGGTCGCCTACGATGTGGTCGGCCTCAATAGGAGCGTTGGCCTGGATATCACGCAGCATCGATGCGGTGAGCGTGGAGCCAGCAGCAGTCAGCCTCGCTACGCTTCGTTGCAGGAGCTCTTCCGTCACAGGGTAGCCCTGCGACGCTGCGATGGCGCTGCACTCCTCGGACAAGCCCAGCAGAAGCTCCGCGCCCCCCGGAGCGGCGACGATGTCTCCGATGGTCGCGCGCATCAGACACGTGCCCGCCGCCAGCGGCGCCAGAAACACCCACTTCGACCACATGCCTGCCAGAGCATCGGCGTTGGGGCTGCAATCGAAGCGCGCGCCCTGCATTACTTTCGCGATGGCGCGGACGCGATCGGAAAGCTGGCCTTGTTCTTTCTCTTTGCCCAGTGCTCGCGCAGGCGAGGCGCCTGGGTCTACGTGATTCCGCTCTCCAAACGCCAGTTCATGAATGTCATTCATGTGAACGACTTCGCGCTTGTCGTCAGAGGGGACAGCGGAGGGGACAGCGAGCGTAGCGGCGATCAGGCACCAGCCTCCGAGCACACGCTCACGGCCAAAACGCGCGTCGAGGATGTCCAAGTGCCTCATGCCGTTCAACAATGGCAGGATGACCGTCTGTGGGCCCACTGCAGGGGCGAAGGAATCGATTGCGCTTTCAAGGTCATACGACTTGCAGCTCAGCAGCACCAGGTCAAAAGTGTCGCGAAGATTTTCAGCCAGGATCGTCGGCGGGGAGGGAAGAGTCGCGTCGCCGAACTTGCTGCGAATTGTAAGCCCCGACGCGGCGAGCTCCGCCGCGCGGCGCGGACGGACTAAGAACGTGACATCGCGTTCCGCCGCCAGCAAGCGCCCGCCAAAGTATCCGCCGATTGCTCCGGCGCCAACTAGCAAAATGCGCATGGCATCGAACTCCTTGTCTTCCATGGCCGTGACGATCATGGTCGTGACGATCAGTTTCGCACAGAGGGCCAAGCGAGGGCGCTAGAACCTACGTGGATCTATCTCGAACGCTTGCCGCGAGGCTTGGCTGCGGTTCGACGCTTGGTGGGGGTAGTTGACGTTTTTGATCGCGAACTGGGAAGCTTGCCAATTCGCAAGTCTCCTTCGATTACGCGGCGGCAAAGCGCGAGGGCGGTCTCCTCAAAATATTCTTCTTGTTCCGGAAGATTCAGCCATCCGGTAAAAACTTTTTGGCCCGCGGCCTGGAACATTTCAATGCGGCGGAGGATCGGAAAGTCCTCCAACAAAGACTCATTGTGCTCAGGCAGCGTGGCGACCCAGATGCCGTCGTCGCGAAGAGTTCTAGGATTTTGTTTTCTGCGGAGAATAAAAACAATCTTCTCGCCGATATAGACGGCGAGGCAGCCGAACATTGGTTTGGTATGCACGCGAGGGGCGAGACGGGAGTTTTCCAGTTCTTCGAGGACAAATGAAAACGGCGGTGTTTTCTTAGGAGTGTCTTTCATAAATACTGAGTTGCGTTTTGTCATTCTGAGAGCCTGTGACTTTATTGTTTGTTCCAAAAACTAACGCTGAAAACAAACAACTTACGCGCCTAAAAACCGCGTAATTTGAATAAAGTCACAGCCTCTGAGCGTAGCGAAGAATCCCTATCGACGCAAAGACTGTCAGTGTTTTATAGGGATTCTTCGCTGCCAAATGTAGTTGCAGAAAGAAGGAGCTCGATGAACACACTGAGTAGCGAGGATTTTCTGGAATGGGCTCGACATGAGTTGAGCGAGATAAGGGACGAGGTCATATGCCTGGCAACGGACTATGACATTTACTGAAAGGTGCAGCGTGAGGTAATTCAACGCAATACGCGGCTCCTGACGATCCGCAGTGCATTTTTCGACATGCTCAATGATGCATACGCGCACAGCGCGGCGATGAGGATACGACGTCTAGTCGACGAAGATAACCGAACAATTTCCTTGCGACGCCTTCTCGAAGATTTGAGCAAGTACCCGGATTTGTTGAGAGGTCAGGTGAGCGAAGCCGAGTTGGCAGAAGATAGTTACAAACTTGATCGTGCGACTTCAAAAGTGAAAGGTTACGTCGATCAGTTCATCGCACATCATGACGGATCGCCCGTTGCAACGGCGCCGATTCATAGGGATTTAGATGCCGCCATCGAGTTGCTCAAGCGCCTTCTAAAGAAGTACTACGGCGTTCTTGCAGGGTCGGACATTGATGTAGTCGTGAGCTATCTCGAAGATCCTCTAACTATTTTTCGTTTTGCTTGGATCGACGCACAAACTGATTTGGAGAGCAGAAGTGCAGAGCCGTTTCCATGACTGACACAACTTACAACGTAATGAATCCCGACAAGGGCATACCTGCCAAAGCATGGACCAAAGGCGTTCCTGTTGAGTCGATTGACGCAGTCATGGAGGCTCAGAAGGACTTAGTCGATGTTGTTCACACGTTGCGGCAGGTGGTGTGGGGAAGGGATGAGGGAAGGGCGAGAGCGGACTCGCCCTTTTCGTTTTCTAAGAGGTTGCTAAACCTGTTTCATAAACGCTTCTTGGCGGAACATTTTTATTCCCGCAGGGGCTAAAGCCTTGCGTTTTAGCAGTCTTTGGCGGCACGCCTGAAGCCGTGCCCTTTCAAAACCGATTTATGAAACACGCTCTAACCGTTTCCGTGGTTGTCAGAGCATCTCGGCGAAATTCAGAAAGTCCGGCTCGCCGCCCCAGACGAGCGGTACAATTGCGGCTTGTAGAGACTCAAAATCGATCCACGAAAGCAGCCTCAACTATGCGCACGATCACTTTGCGAATTCGGACGTCCGCTCGATCCTTGGGGTTTTTCACTCACGCAATTCTTGCAGTAGTTTTCATGCTGACTGCGTCGATTGCGATGGGGCAGGCAGCGGCGGCGCCTCCGACGAACGCAGCCAGCGACTGGAAGGCTGTGGAGGCGGCGATGGGGCGGCCGGGGCAAGTGCTGCCCGGGGACGTAGTCAAGTTTGGAATGCCGAGGAAGGACTTGCATGTTGTACTCGATGGAGTCGAGATCAAGCCCACACTTGCGCTGGGATCGTGGGCGGCTTTCAAGCGGGATGGCAATGGAACGATGGTGATGGGCGATCTGGTGTTGACTGAAGACGAGGTCGAACCCGTGATGATGAAGCTGCAAGAGGGCGGCATTCACGAGTCCGCCATCCACAATCATCTGATTGGGGAGTCGCCGCATGTGATGTACATGCATATTTCCAGTCATGGAGATGCGGTGCAGATGGCGAAGGCGATTCACGATGCGGTGGCGCTGAGCAAGACACCCGGGCCGGATGCAAACCCGGCGCCGCCAGCTGCCGATCTAGGCATCGACCAGAAGCAAGTCGAGCAGATTCTTGGACATTCTGGAAAGATCAATGGCGGCGTGCTTCAGATTGGCGTTCCCAGATCAGAAAATATCACGGATTCCGGTATGACTGTTCCTCCGTCAATGGGAGTGGCGACGGCTCTGAATTTTCAACCGACAAGTAGCGGCAAGGCTGCGATCACGGGGGATTTCGTGCTTCTGGGAAGCGAAGTCAATCCTGTGATTAAAGCCCTGCGACAGAACGGCATTGCCGTGACTGCGCTGCACAGCCATATGCTGATGGAGGAACCGCGCCTCTTCTTTATGCACTTCTGGGCGAACGACGACGCGGTAAAGTTGGCGAAGGGACTGCGGGCGGCGCTGGACGCTACGAACTCGGCGAAGTGAGGCTAGTCGGGTTTGGGAAGTCTAATGCCTTTGACTCGGCGCCATGATCCGTAGAACCGGGTGTCCATCGATATCTTGCAAAGGGAAATAGACCAGGTGAGTTCCCGGATCGACGGAAACGGTGTGAGCGTGAGGCATGGAAACTGTGCCTTCGGAAACCAAAGTGTTTCCATCCTCGTGGAAGACGGTCACGTTTCCGGATTCCGCTGCAACATATAACTTCTTGGACCCGGTGTCGAAGGCGAGGACGTCGGGGTCTTTGCCAACCGGGTAGGTTGCCAGCACGCGCATGTTCGCGAGATCGACGACTGCGAGCTTGCTGTTTTCTTCGCCAGCGATAAAGGCAAGTCTGCCCGCGACATCCAGGGCGATCCCGTGGGGACTTTCAATTCCAGTCACCGGGTAGCGGCCAGTGATTTTGGCGGTTGCTGGGTCAATCGCGACGAGTTCATTTTTTTCGTGGACTGCCACCAAAATGCGGCCAGAGCCGGGATCGTAAACCGTATTGCCCGCTCCGCCGCCCAAGGGGATTGAGGTGATAAACGAGTTGGTCGTCGCATCGATCACGACATCGGCATCTCCGTGCTCGTCCGACACGAAGACTCGCTTCGGGCCCGGAGCGTAAGCAATGCCGTCCGGATATTTGGCCGGACCAGTTTTGGCAATGATCTTCAGGGTCTGCATATCCACAACGGCGACTTTGTGCTCGCCGGTCACGGATGCGTAGATTCTGTCCAATTCCGGAACGGCACAAACGCCATGAATATTCGCAAAGCCGTCAAGGTTGGCAATTACTGCGCGTTTCCTAATGTCGAACACCACAAGCTGGTCGGCGTTCATGTGAGCGATGTAGAGGCGACCGCGGGAGAGGTCGAGACTCTGATAGTCGAAGCGGACGGCTGGGCCGGGAAGAGGCACGTCCGCGACCTTCTTTAGTGGCGCCGATTCTGGGTGGTCTGCGGGGACGGCAGCAGTTGTGCAGCCAAGAGCGCAGAGCAAGACTGCCAAAGCCCAGCCAAATTTGCAACGTTGTGGCTCATTTTCCATAAACTCCCCCAAGATGTCGTGACTCGACTTCGTATTTCGCAATAATCCGTCGACGACTCTGCAAGCTTCGAGGATAATACCCATCATGACTTCCGGCGAGACCCAACCTACTGCGCCGCCCTCCCTCTGGCGATTTGTAGCCTACTTCCTGAAGCTGGGCACCATCGGATTTGGCGGACCTATCGCGCTCGCCGGGCATATGCAGCAGGACTTAGTGGATGCATATGGCTGGGTTAGTCGCGAAGACTATCTGGAAGGGTTGGCGCTGGCGCAACTGGCTCCGGGGCCGCTAGCGGCGCAGTTGGCGATCTATCTGGGATACTTGCGAGCCGGGGTGCTGGGAGCGACCTTGGTTGGCATTGCATTTGTGCTGCCGTCGTTTTTGATGGTGCTGGCGCTGTCGGCTGCGTATGTGCGCTACGGCGGACTCAGTTGGATGCAAGGCATGTTCTACGGCATCGGTGCGGCTGTGATTGCTATCATCGCGCGCTCGGCGATTAAACTTACCAAGCTGACTCTTCGGAAGGACAAGTTGCTGTGGGGAATCTTTCTGGTGCTGGCTGTCTCCACTGCTTGGACTTCGCGAGAAATTATCTGGCTGGTGTTGCTGGGCGGACTCATAACGCTGGCGGTGAAGGCGTTTCCGCGCGGCGGGTCGTTGGGAAAAGGATCGCGGGGAAGTTTGGCGAGTCTGTTGTTTGCGAGCTTCTCGCTGCCAGCTACAGGCGTGCTGGGAACAATCTTTTTGTACTTCGCCAAGGCCGGAGTATTTGTTTTTGGTAGTGGGCTGGCCATCATTCCGTTTCTCTATGGAGGCGTGGTGCAGGAGCACCACTGGCTGACGGATCGCCAGTTTGTGGATGCAGTTGCGGTGGCGATGATCACGCCGGGGCCCGTGGTGATTACGGTGGCGTTCATCGGATACCTGGTGGCGGGCGTGGCTGGGGCGACGGCTGCCGCTTTGGGAGTTTTTCTTCCTGTGTATGTTGTGGTGGTCGTGCTGGCGCCGTCGTATAAGCGGTGGGCAAAAAATCCGCAGATCAACGCGTTTGTGCGTGGCGTAACGGCTGCGGCTACGGGAGCGATTGCGGGATCGGTGGTGGTGCTGGCGCGGCGGTCGATTTACGATTGGCCTACCGTCGCGATCGCTTTGGTGAGCTTCACCGTGTTAATGAAATGGAAGATATCGGAACCTGTGCTGATCGTGGTCGCAGCCGTCGTGGGGATGGCCTTGCGGCATGGTTCTTGACAACCGGTTTCTGGTGACTGACTTCCGGCCAGCGCTCGTGATAAACCTGTAGTTTGACTCTCGGACAAGCCATCTTCTTATTTTTTGCAGGAGTGCTGGGCGGCGCGCTGAATTCGGTTGCTGGCGGCGGCGGATTCATCGCGTTTCCGGCGCTGCTGTTTACCGGCGTCCCTCCGATTGCGGCGAATGCCACGCAGACGATTGCTCTGTGGTGCGGAGTGACCGCCAGTACGGGCGCTTACCGAGGCCGGCTGGATGTTCCGCGCCGGATTATGATCCCGCTGATCGCAACCAGTGTAGTCGGTGGGCTTCTCGGCGCGTATCTGCTCCTGCACACTCCGGCGCAAACGTTTCTGCACATCATTCCGTGGCTCATGCTGGCGGCAACCTTGCTGTTTGCGCTGGGTCCGTGGATTAAGCCGCGCAAATCCAGTCTGGCACACGATGCTTCGACGAACGCCGTGGCCGGTGCGTCAGTGTTTGAATTCGTAGTGTCGGTTTACGGCGGATATTACGGAGGCGGGCTGGGCATTATGAATCTGGCCATGCTTTCCGCAATTGGAATGACGGATATTCACGCGATGAACGCGCTGAAGGCGCTGCTGGGGAGCGTGATCAATGGAGTTGCGGTGCTGACGTTCATTGCGGCGAACGCCGTCTATTGGGTGAAAGGCTCGGTGATGATCGCCGGGGCGCTGGTGGGTGGATACTGCGGCGCACACTACGCGCAGCGGCTGCCGCAGAAGTTTGTGCGGACGTTTGTGATTGTCGTGGGAACGGCGATGACGGTGTACTTCTTCGCGAAGGCGAAATAGTTGAGCAGACTCGTGTGGTAGCGGAGCTTGCTCCGCTGGCTCTTGACTTCAACGGCGGCACGAGATTTCTTTCTAGACTTGGTGAGATCAAAGGCTCAACGGAGCAAGCTCCGCTGCCACACGAGCTATCGAGCGTAGTCGTTCTTGACCACCTCGCCGCCCTTCATCACAAACTTTACCTGCTGCAATGTAGTGACGTCCGCCAGCGGATCGCCGTCTACGGCTATGATGTCAGCCCATTTGCCGGGCTCGATGCCGCCAACTTTATCGGACCAGCCCAGCAAATCTGCGGCGTTGGTTGTCGCCGTGCGGATAGCCTGCAGGGGTGTCATTCCTAGGCGAACATACACCGCGAACTCGTGTGCGTTGAGTCCATGCGGGTAGACGGCGGCATCGGTGCCGAACGCAATCTTTACTCCCGCTTCAAACGCTCGCTTGAGGTTTTTCTGCCCTTGCGCCGAAACCATTTCCATCTTCTTCACCATGAAGTCAGGCATCTTACGCGTCGCCGCATTTTCGCGATGCCAATCCATCAGGTAGAGAGTCGGTACCACATGCGTTCCATTCTTCTTCACCGTCGCGATGGAAGCATCGTCCATGAGGTGCCCATGTTCAATGGAATCGACTCCCGCCTCTGAAGCGAGTTGCACACCTTGTGCTCCATGCGCGTGAGCGGCAACTTTTCTGCCGAGTCTGTGCGCTTCGGCAACAATTGTTTTCATTTCTTCCAGCGTGTATTGCGATGCATTGGGATCATCGCCCTTGGAGAGCACGCCGCCGGTGGCGCAAATCTTGATTAGGTCAGCGCCATACTTAATCACTTCGCGGACTTTGTGCTGGACCGCAGCGATGCCATCGGCCACGCCTTCCGCGGAATAGTGGAACTCGGAAGGCAACAGGTTCTCATCGCAATGGCCTCCCGTGATGCCCAGCGGTGGCCCGCTCACCAGCATGCGTGGGCCAGGAACGTCTCCGGCGTTAATGGAATCGCGGAGAGCGACGTCACTGTAGCCTCCTGCGCCCACATTACGCACTGTGGTGAAGCCGGCGTTGAGAGTGATGCGCGCGTTTTTGGCTCCGATCAGCGCTTCACGCGGGATGGAGATTCCCAGACTCTCATAGCCAAATGTATTCGGATCGCCCGTGAGATGGGTATGCGCGTCGATTAACCCGGCAAAACAGTGGCGTGCGAAAGATCGATGACCGTCGCGTTCGTAGTGTTCGCGTTCGAGAACGGCCCGACGCTGACGATTTTGTCGTTCTCAATCACGATGGCTTGATCCTGCAAGGTTTGGCCTGCTTTCACATCCAGCAGCTGGCCGGCTTTGATCACCACGCGACGGACGGGAGCCTGGGCGGCGCTCAGGCCGACCAACGAAACCAACAAGAGCGCGATTGCAAGCGAGGATCTTTGAAACTTTTTCATCCGATACCTTTCAGTCTTAAAAAATCAGAAGTAGTGGCTTCGCTAGCGTCCGCGGCGCATTCCGTCCAGGCCCCAGGTTTCGCCGGACTTGGCCATAAAAAAGATGGCAAACAAAAACAGCAACGGCAGGTGGTCAAGTTCCGCTCCGAAATAACTCCAGAATGGAGCGTCGTGGCCGGGCGCCCACCAAGTGGCCAAGGTTAAGCTCAGCATGTGGAGCGCACCGACGACGGAAGCGGGCCGCACCCACATTCCGAATAGCAAACAGAGGCCGATAGCGAGTTCGACGACGCCGACGACATAAGCGAAAAGAGTGGGATGCGGCAGGACAACCGCCGCCAGAAATCCTCTGTAAAACCCAACTGCCGAGCTTTGGACGTAACCCGAAATGTACTGCTCAAATCCACCGTGGGCGAAGCCGTGCGTGAAGAGTTTGTAATGTCCAAAGAAGAGAAAGAACACCGCCGTGAAAATGCGAACGATGGCGATGGTTTTTTGTAACGGAGAGCTACGCAACTTGGACTCCTGCTCAGAAAGTTATCGGGTGAATTATATGCCTTGGACGTTCTTGAGATAGTCGGCAGTTCCAGAGTTGCGAGTGTAATCGCGATTTTTCGCCAGTTATCCCAAACCACTCACGCTGTCTGCGCTATTCCGATTTGCCTAGCGCCTTCGCGAGTGCTTCCTCAATGCAAGCAGCGGCATGGGCGGTAAAGTCTCCAATCGGCCTCTCGGCGAAACTCCTGACGGCGTTCATCAGACCGATATTGCCCTCTTGGATTAAGTCCAACATTGGCACACTAGCCTCTGAGTGTCTCTATGCAATGTTGACGACCAGCCGGAGTTGGCTTTCAATCAATCTCCTCGCAACATTTTCCTTCTGTTCGTCAAAATCTTCCCAACGGCCCAACTGTCGAAACAGCCTCGTCTCCTCGTCCTCGGTCAGAGGCTCCACTTCGCAGGCTTCGCACAGGTACACTGCGATCGGGTCATTGGGATCATGCTTCTCCATGGGCATCACCACCTTGATTTTTACGGCATAACTGTATTTTTACAGCATAGCTGTTGTAAACAGGCCTGGTTACGCCAACGACCGGCAAGGACTCAATGCGGTATCGTCTCCCACGGACGGCAGCGGACTGTTTCACGGAAACGTGCAATCACAAGACTGACGTCCCAGCTGGTCTCCGTATCTCCCAGAAGGTCGAGGTACAGATTTCGCCGAGCCACAGCGGCAAGATCGAATGCCCAAAGGAGACTCATGAGCGGGTTGATAAATAACTTGCTACTCTCTGTGCGCAGGTTCCGGTGATAGTCCCCGAAGTGCCCTTCGATTGCCGAAACGATGCTCCCATTAACGATGCTGGGTTGCCGCAATGTTGCCATGTCGGCGGCATTCACGGCGTCGAGGTACAAGCGAACTTCGGGCATTTGCTTCAGCAACGCGGTGGCACCGAGAAAAGCCCCCTCCGCAGTTAACGCTGCCACGTTCTCCAACCAGTTCGTGTGGCAGACGCCGTGGTATGAATCGACCCCAAACCCGACGCAGATGACTACTCGCGTTGGGACATTCATCGCCTTGACCGCAGCTAGGCTTGCCATATCCTCAGCGGGCGTTCCAAGACCTACTTCATCGCCTCGGAGGAGGATGTCCGTGCCGCCATCGACGAGCACGATGGCATCCAGGCCGAGAGATTGCACCAGGTGCGTGTAACCCTCTCGGATGGGCGCAACACCTAGTTTCTCGAAAGCATAAACGGTGACGCTCTCCCCTCGCCGAGAAAGGAACTGCGCCAAAGTACGCTCGGGAAAATACAGCTCGTGCCCGGTCGTTGTCGGTCCGACTGCGTAAAGAGCGCGTGTCAGCGGCTTTGCGTTGGAACCTCCTAGGCTCACGAACGACAGATTAGCCAGAAACACCCTCTTTCCAAGCGAACGCAAGCGTTCGTAGATCGGAAGGCCGGCGTACACGTCGAAGCCACCACCAGCACCCGCCACAAGCACGCATTGACTGTTTTCGAGGGCTGAAGGTAGATGCAGTTCATCCATTGTGAAGGTCCTTTAGGGCCACATCAGATTACATGGGGGAGTTGTTGAGTGGACTCGTCCAATTGCATCTCAGGTCAATTGGCGTAACATCGCGATTACACTCACGATCCCGATTCTGAGTGTAATCGCCTGTGGCTGTTGAAAAACTCACGCCGGAAAAATGTGCAGAAAAAAATCGGGTCAGGATGCCCTACGAACGATTTTCTCCGGGTGCCTAGACATTTTCTATCCCTCAAATTCCGACTGTTTTGCGCAAATCGGACTTTTTCAACAGCCACAGGCGTTTGCACTCACGATCCGGTGAACAATAGAGGCCTTACTTCGCCTCGTTCTTGAACACCTTCCCGTCCTTCATCACAAAGCTCACGTGTTCCAGTTCTTTCGGATCGGCCAGCGGGTCGCCGTTGACCGCAACGATATCCGCCAAAGCTCCTGCGTGAATTTCTCCGAGCTGCCCTTGCATGTCCAGCAAATCGGCGGCGCGGGACGTTGCGCTCTTGATGGCTTCCATCGGCGACATGCCGAACTTGGTCATGTAGCCAAATTCTTGCGCGATTGGATCGGTCCACGGAAATCCGCCGACGTCTGTTCCAAAAGCAATTTTCAGGTTCGCCTTCATCGCTTTCTTGAATGACTCCTCGTGAACCGAAGCGCGCTTGCGATCACGCTGACCGCCCGGCGTGTTCTCCGGCTCCCAATCTCCGTAGTAGACGGTCAGCGTGGGCACATACCAGGTCCCCTGCTTGGCCATTTGAGCAATCGCCGCGTCGTCCAGGTCGAGGCCATGCTCAATGGAATCGCATCCACCATCAATCGCGCGATGCAGGCCGATGCCGCTATACGCGTGGCAGGCAACGCGCTTACCCCATCCGTGAGCTTCATCCGTGACAGCCTTGATCTCTTCCAGCGTAAGCGTCGGTTGAGAAACCAGTTCGCCATGTTTTCCAATCCAGGAACGATGTGTCATGTACACCTTAAGCCAGTCAGCGCCATGCTCAAGTTGTTGCCGCGCCGCCTTGCGGGCTTCGACCGGGCCGTCAACCAACTGCGCGCCCTTGGGCACTTCAATCTCCGGAGCGTAGCCTTCCAGCGGATATCCTCCGGTGGTAGAAATCGCACGCGTTACGACGAACAAGCGCGGCCCGGGAATGTAGCCTTCTTCAATCGCCTGCTTGATGCCGATGTCGCCGTAACCCGCACCCTCGGTTTCGACATCGCGCAGAGTTGTGAACCCTTGCTCCAGCGCACGTCGCGCCGCAACTGTAGCCCGAGCCGCGCGATAGGCTAACGGGTACTTCAGCAGCTGAATATCGTATCCACCCTGCGCAGGGACTTCGCCTTGCAGAAAGATATGGGTGTGGGCGTCGATCAGGCCAGGCATCACGGTCGCATGCGATAGATCAATGACAGTCGCGCCGTCGGGAGTCTTGGCCGTCGCGTCGCCTACGCTTTCAATCTTGTTTCCGCGAATGACAATGACCTGATTCCGGCGCACCGTGTCCGATTTGCCGTCAATCAGAGAGCCCGCATGGATGACGGTGACGGTTTGGGCTTGTGCCGCGAGTGAAACAAAAAGAAAAACTACCGCCACTGCTATGTGCCTGAACTTCTTCATGTGTCCCTCATTCATTTTGGCGTTCCTCATACTAACCCTCGCTCACAATCGCATCCGCTTCAATCTCCACCAGCATTTCCGGACTCACCAGCCCGCTAACCTCCACCATCGCCGTAGCCGGACGAATCTCACTAAAGAATTCACCATGCGCCTTGCCGACTTTTTCCCAGTCCCGAATCTCGGTGACATAAATCCGAGTGCGAACCACATCCTTCATGGATGCGCCCGCATTCACCAGTGCGGCCTCAATGTTCTTCAACGCCTGCACGGTTTGCGCATACACATCGCCGATTCCGACAACCTTCCCATCTTTCGTGGCAGTCGTGCCAGCCACATGTATATAAGGACCCACACGTACGGCTCGCGAATAGCCAACAATGGCTTCCCATGGCGCTCCGCTTGAAATATTGCGACGTTCCATAAAAATCTCTCCTTACGAAAGTGACCAATTCGGCTAGCAGTCGGCACCCCTGGCTGCCAACTTCAATAACTTACACGACACAGCATGGCCCGAACGTGGCGTATCCGCAAGATCAAAATTTTTCATACCAAAGTCACTTGCGTTCGCGGACAACCACGCCCACAATTCACACAATCCAAGCCATTAACACGCCTGGGTGCGGAGAAGCGAGACAAGGCGCGGGTCTTGGACGGAGGGTCGAATCATGGCAGCGGAGTCGCATTCGCATTCGCATGTATTGGAAAGCTTCTTCCTGGACCTTGTCGAGCGTCACTATTCGCAAGATATAGGACTGCGTGATCCTGAAGTCACCGACTACGTCGCCAGCTTGCTGACGGAGTTCTGCCAGACTGAGCACCTCTGCAAGATTCGCGACTCCGCAGGACGCCCACTGAACGATGTGGGCGAAATGCTGCTCGAATCCGATCCAATTTTCGGACGCGCAGCATCTTTTGATCGCGAACGCCAGGTCCGTAAACACATTGGAGACTACACGCTCTTCTTTACGGGGATGTATCCGGAGAGCGTCAACAAGTGGCGTTTGCGCCGGAACCGTATGGAAACGTTTATCGATTTCGTTAAGACCGGTAAAGAGAGCTATCACATTGTTTCCGAGTTCAAAATCTTTGAATATCAGAAAGTCGCACCGTTGTTCCAAAAACTATCGGCGCACTTCGAAGACTGCGTTCACGGCCTGAACATGGTGAAGAACGAACTGGCCGAGATGCAGCACCCCATCATGCGCAGGGCTGACGACTTGATTATGTAAGGATCGTGTGGTGACGGAGCTTGCTCCGTCAAGCTCTAGCTCTTCCGGTAAAAACTCAGCGCCGCATCCCCCTGCGTCAGCTTCCGGTACCGCCGCAACAATCCCACTTCAGCATCCGGATCAAAACGCTTATCGTGTTCCGCAATCACAACAGTCTCCGCAGTCACGCCGCTCCATTGACTCAGCGCTTCCAACGTCTCCCGATAGAGCGCTTGCCCCGCATAGGGCGGATCCAGAAAAACAACTCCAGCCGAACTTCCGACCGCCTCAATTTTGCGAAATGCGCTGCTCACATCAGTGCGCACCAGCGTATAGCCAGTCTCGACGCCCAAAGAGTTCAGGTTTTCTCGAATCAGGGCCACCGCCTTAGCCGAGGACTCGACAAATACCGCGCTTCCCGCACCGCGACTGAGCGCTTCAATCCCCACCGCGCCCGTGCCCGCAAATAAATCGACAAACATCCTCCCGGCCAGCGCGTCTTTGTTCCCGGCGCACAGCACGTCAAACAGAGTCTCCCGCAAACGGTCCGAGGTCGGTCGAATCTCCATCCCCGGCATCGACTGTAACGGGCGGCTGCGATATTTTCCTGCAATCACGCGCATACTTGTCCAAGCTTCTCGACCAACTCATCCATTCCAGTACGCCACAGTCTATATAATGAACCTAGGCATGCACCTAACCACATGAGAACCTGGGCGATTCCCGCCGGACAACTTTTCGGTATCGAGTTTCGTATCCACATCGGATTCTTGTTTCCGTTGCTCTTCTTGCTGGGCGTCTATCCTGGATTTTCGGCAGGAATCGCGGGTATTCTTAGTGCGGTATTTGTTTCAAATCTGCTGCATCAACTGATGCTGGCCTACGTGGCCAAGCAGTCGGGAGCCAATCCCAAAGCCATTATTCTCCTGCCTGTCGGCGGACTCGTTGTTCTCAGCGACCTTCCTGGACATGCCATTACCCCGCTGGATCGCCAGCGAGAAGTCCGCATGGCCCTGGTCGGGCCTTTGGTCTATGTCGCGCTTGCAGGCCTTACAGCGATGGTAATAGCGATCACAAACCCCAGCATTAGCCTGCGAACGTGGCCGTGGATTCATCCCGGCGCCCTGGCGCGCAGCATTGTGTGGGTCAACCTGCTGCTGGCGGCGGTGAATCTACTCCCTGCATATCCGCTGGATGGCGGCCGCATGCTGCGAGCATTCTTCGTCCGCAGCACCGACTTGGCTGCTGCTACTCGCCGCGCGGTCAGCATTGCGCACAGTCTGGCGCTCGTCTTCATGATCTTGGGCATGGTCCTTTATACCTCCGAGGCCACCCGCCCGCGCAGTGCCTGGTTCGCCATGCTCGGCTTCTTCATCTTCATTGGAGCGCAGCTCGAAGAGCGCGCCGTATTCCTGGAATCGGTCCTCGAAAGCGTGCGCCTCGAAGAAATTATGTTGACGGAATTTACGACCCTCTCCCCCGCCGACACGCTGGAAGACGCCCTGCAAAAGGCCGTGCACACTCTGCAGGAAGATTTCCCGGTCGTACGCGGCAGCGATCTGGTCGGAGCGGTTTCGCGCCAGGCCATTGTGAAGTCACTTCGCTCCGAAGGCAATGGCTACGTGCAAGCCGTGATGATTCGCATCCTCGAAGCGGCGAACAAAAGCGAGTCCCTAGCCTCCGCCTTCCGCCGTCTTAATGCGCGGCAGTTGAATCTGGTGCCTGTGGTCGAGAACGAACGTCTGGTCGGGATCGTAACCCGTCAGAACCTGATGCATTCGATGGGGTTGTTGGCCGAAAGTCGGCGCCTGCGGCAGGCGGCACGAGACGAAGAATAGGCGTCTTGTTAGGCTTACATAACGTGAGTAATCTAAACTTTTACTTTAGATTACTCAAATCACACCTTCAAGCAAGAACTCCATCCAACCCTTATAAAAACAGGCCGAACCCCGCTTTTTGAGATACCTTAACTTCCCGAACATCGCCAACAAATTCCAGCACATTGTTTCATAAAACAAACATTTTAGCGGGTACAATAGGTTTCTTGACCCCTACTTTGAGAATTTTGGCAAGCGGCTGGTCAAATCGCCCAAAGTCTTTTGGGGAGACTCCGGCGTGGCCTGCTATCTCCTCGGCCTCAACTCGCAAGCCGAGTTGGAGCGCTCACCTTTTCTCGGGCCAATCTTCGAGGGTTTCTCCCGGAGTCTCCGCTTTCGATGTTGACCGGTTCGTTAAAGAACTTACGAGTACTCGCTGAGGACAGCCAGCAAGCTTAGCGCGCAGTAGCCGCCTGCGCTGGAGCCTTCTGCGCAGCTTGTGCAGGCGCTTCAAGCTGGCCAGACTGGTTTACAGCCGAAGGATCGCGAAAGACTTTCTGCAGAAACGCCAACGGCATAGTCGCCGTCAACACTGCGCGATCCTTATCCTGAGAAACCTTCAGACTCTCAAAGAAAGCTTTCACGTCGGCGTCGGGACCGCCTGACGGTGTTTCTGCCTCAGAAAACTTAAACATCGTAAGCAATCCGTCCAGCTTCTCGGTCAGCGTCCGAGCCTCGTCCGGGTTTGTCGTAAAAGTCTCCGCCCGCAAATGCACGGCTCGAATCAATCGCGCCGAAGCGACCACCACGGCAGGCTTCTCCAGCAGCGTAGAAGGATCGACCGGCGTATCTTTCAACCATGCGTCGGGCCCAGCATCCGCCTTAGCGTTCATTTTCGGATCTACGCGCACAATCGCCCAAGCCATGCTCGCAAACGGCACGCGCCTGTAATATGTCCGCAAAAACTGCGGCCCGCCAAACGGAGATGCCCGCTTATGCGAACGAATCACGATCCCACGAATGACCGACGCATCGTCATGATTCGAAAGCGCTACAGTATCGGGACCAAGAATCGCCGCCCGCAAGATATGGTCTTCAATGGGAATATTGAAAATTTCAACGCCCTGTTCGTCATCAACTGTGCGAGCAACCCGGCGAAAGTAATTCCGCAGCCGCGCCGCGTCCAGGTGGCCCATCAAGACTTCGGAGTAACGGGGAGAAGCCGGCGCAGAACTCGTCGTCCCCGAGGCGATTTTCCCTAAGCCGCTGGCAGGATAATGCACCGCAAACGCCGCTTGTTCCAGGTCGCGCTCAAAATCAATGCCGGTCTCGTCGATGAACTGCTGATACTCCTGCGTGCGGTTGACCTGGGGAAGGCCGGTCAGGATGGTAGCGCTCCGCGCCCACTGCAGATTGACGTACACAAACGCGTCGGCTCCCGGGAGCAGGCGCGCCGCTTCAGGAGGAGCTGCCTTTCGCAACTGGACGACGACCGCAACGGTCGCCACCACGCAAAGGACAGCCAGAAGAATCAGACGAAAACGTCGAAAGTGCTGCATTTCTAAGTACCCGGATCAGCTATGGCGCACGCCACACAAACAGAAGACACGCAGGCCCGCGCAGGCTTGGGAACCGGATAGAGGAATCATACCACCTGGGGCGGTCTGGGGCGGACCGTGTAGGGCGAGCATTCCCGCTCGCCGGGGTCTACCATGTCCTAACCAGTCCTAACTTAAGAAGCGGCAAAATGTTCCACGTGGAACATTTTGCTGTAAGGGTGTGCTTTATCAGCAGGTTGCCGTTTTGGGAATCCAGCAGAGATGCTGCGGGTCGTTCCCGAAATGGGAATTGGCCCGGAAGTGACGGTATTGGGCACATGAAGGGCGAACACTCTTGCTCGCCGCGCGCGGGGCGGCTTGGCTTTTCTTCTTTCCCGGAATAGAATGCCCTGTTCCCCCCAACCTTCGCACTTAAGGGATCAGTCCTCACACTGTCAGGAACCCCAGACTAGGAACCCCGGCCCAGGAAGCCCAGCCCATGAAGCTCACCGCCAACGAAATCCGCGACATCACCAAGCGGCTCGAAGCGGGCAAGCCTCTCCCCGATTCCTACCGCTTCCTTCTTTTCGGCGACAAGCGCGAGGTCGAGCTGGTTTGGAATGGCAAGACAGGAGAAGTCTGCAACGTCGTCCTGCCGTTTCAGGTCATTGAGCAGGTGGACGAGCCACGGGCCGAGAAGCCCGAGGATACCGCGTTACAGGCTGGGCTATTCGATGAGCGGGGGCGCCAGCTCAAGGGATGGACCAACAAGCTGATCTGGGGAGACAACAAGCTCATTCTTTCCTCACTGAAGAACGGTCCCTTGCGCGAGGAGATTGAGAAGCAGGGCGGCCTAAAGCTGATTTATATCGATCCGCCCTTTGATGTGGGTGCGGATTTCAGCATGGATATTGAAGTCGGTGATGAGAAGTTCACCAAGAAACCGAGCATTCTTGAGGAGATAGCATACCGTGACACTTGGGGAAACGGGGCTGATAGCTTCATAGCAATGATCTTTGAGCGGCTGGTTTTGATGCGCGATTTGCTGACAGATGATGGGAGTATCTATGTGCATTCCGATTCAAGGGTCAACTACTACCTAAGATCAATCCTTGATGAAGTATTTGGCAAAGATCATTTCGTGAACGAGATTATTTGGAGACGTTCAAGCGCAGGTAAATCTGTTTATAACAACATGCCAAAGAATGCGGATCACATCGTGTGGTACTCAAAGACGGATCGGTATATTTTCACACCAATAACAAAGGAGCTATCGGACGATGACTGCAAGACTTTTACTCTCGATGATAAAGACGGGAGAGGCCCGTATAATACGCAGCCACTAATTAACCCGAAAGACTCTGATCGCCCAAACCTGAGGTACGATTACGTGAATATAAAGGGTAAAGCTTGGCCCCATCCTCAGAGCGGTTGGCGCCTAAGCAAAGATAGAATGCGTGAGTTAGATACCGATAACAGGCTTTATTTTACGGGAAAGACGCTCCGTGAGAAATACTATCTGTTGGAACGGCAGGAGAAGGGGAAGCAGGTATCAAACATTTGGGATGATATTTCCGGAAATTCTCTACGGTACAGCGGTGAAGCTTTAGAGTATCCCACCCAAAAGCCTGAAGCACTTCTAGAAAGAATCGTCAGAGCGTCGTCAACGGAAGGCGATCTAATAGGGGACTTTTTCGGAGGTTCAGGAACAACCGCTGCGGTTGCTGAGAAACTTGGCAGACGATGGATTACATCGGACTTAGGTAAGTTCGCCATCCACACAACCCGCAAACGCCTTATCGGCGTCCAACGCGAACTCAAGGCCAGTGGAAAGGACTACCGGGCGTTTGAAATCCTCAATCTTGGCAAGTATGAGCGGCAACACTATGTCGGGGTAAACCCAAACCTGCGAGAGGTGGAACAAGAGGCGCAGTTGGCAAGGAAAGAGGCCGATTTTTTGGAGCTGATTCTCAGAGCCTACCGGGCGGAGAAGACAGACGGGTTTACCACGTTCCACGGAAAGAAGGCGGGGCGGATGGTCAGCGTGGGGCCGATCAATATGCCGGTGACCCGGCTGTATGTGGAAGAAGTGATTGCCGAGTGCAGGCAGAAAAAGATCACCCGCGTGGACATCCTCGGTTTTGAGTTCGAAATGGGGCTGTTCCCCAATGTGCTGGACGAGGCGCGTGCTAAAGGTATTGACATCGCTCCCAAATACATCCCAGCGGAAGTCTTCGACAAGCGGGCGGTGGAGAAGAATCAGGTCGTCTTCCACGACGTGAGCGCCATCGAGGTGAAAGCGCATGTCAAAGGCAAGACGGTAGCGGTGGAGCTGACAGACTTCTCAGTTTTCTTCTCGCAGGATTCCGTTGGAGAAGCTGAAAAGGCGCTGAAGCCGAAGCAGAATAAAGTTGTGGTGGATCGAGGGCAAATCGTCAAGGTCAGCAAGGACAAGGATGGGATCGTGAAGCGCGAGGTGCTGACACGCAAGTGGACGGACTGGATTGACTATTGGGCAGTGGACTTCGACTGGGAAAGCAAGAAAGAGTTTCGGCGGGTGATGGCCCCCGAGGAGCAGGCGTCAATGCCGGGGATGGAGCCGGACCAGATGCCGCTTGAAGAGTATGTGCAGGAGTGGACTGGAGAATACATCTTCGAAAACGAGTGGCAGAGCTTCCGCACGAAGCAGGAGCGCAAGCTGGAGATGGTGAGCGTCTACAAGGAAGTTCCGGGAGGCCGCCGCAAGATTGCTGTGAAAGTGGTGGACATTTTTGGCAATGACACAATGACCATCGTCGAAGTGAGCGTGGGAGGGAAGCACTAGTGGCGCTGCATAAAGACTTTCCGAAATCTCCTTATGCAATTCTCGATCCCGGTGTGCGCTGGTTCCCGGCGGATGAAGCCTTGCGAGAATCCAGTTTTGAGAAGCTCATGCCCCCGATGGTTCCAAAGTTGCGCCTGCTGGTAAAAGCATGGCGCGAAAGCGGCTATGAAGATGCGACCCCGACCAGCAAAAGCCTGCTCAACTGGTGGTTCAACACGACGCACCTGATGCCCAAGGCTGACGGCGCAATGGCCGATTTCCGATACTACTTTGCCCAGCGCGAGGCCCTGGAGACGATTATCTATCTCTACGATGTCGCCAAAGTTCAAGACAAGCACGACATGATGCGCTACGACAGCCGGGGGGTGATCTCCGGGCAAATGTTCGACGAAACCTGGCGGCGCTTCGTGGTGAAGATGGCCACCGGTTCCGGCAAGACCAAAGTTCTGAGTCTGGCTCTGGCCTGGAGTTATTTTCACAAGCTGTATGAGTCGGATTCGGGGCTGGCACGCAACTTCCTCGTGATCGCACCGAACATCATCGTTCTGGACCGTATCTACAAAGATTTTCAAGGGCTGCGCATATTTCTGAAAGACGACCCGATCCTGCCCGACGACGGTTATGACGGACACAACTGGCGCGAGGACTTCCAACTGACCTTGCACCTGCAAGATCAAGTCCGGGTGACGCACCCCACGGGCAATATCTTCCTGACCAACATTCACCGCGTCTACGCGGGAGACGATACACCGCCCTCTGCCGACGACGAAGATACCATGGATTATTTCTTGGGGAAACGGCCTAGCGGCGCGACCACGGATTCCAAAGTGGATTTGGGAATGATCGTCCGCGACATTGAAGAGCTGGTGATCCTCAACGACGAGGCGCACCACATCCACGATCCCAGCATGGCGTGGTTCAAGTCCATCCAGGACATCCACAACCGGCTGAGGCAAAAAGACGCTATTTTGTCTTTGCAAATCGACGTAACCGCGACGCCGAGACACAACAACGGCGCGATCTTTGTGCAAACGGTCGCAGACTATCCGTTGGTGGAAGCGATTTCGCAAAACGTTGTCAAGCACCCGGTGCTGCCCGATGCAGCCAGCCGAGCAAAATTGGAGGAGCGCCCGAGCGCGAAGTACACGGAGAAGCATGAGGCTACCTGCGCCTGGGCGTGATCGAGTGGCGGAAGGCCTACGCTGAACACGAAAAGCTGGGCAAGAAGGCTATTCTTTTCGTCATGACCGACGACACCAGGAATTGCGACGACGTGGCCGAGTACCTGGCGGGCACGTATCCCGACCTGAAAGATGCGGTGCTGGTGATCCACACCAAGAACAACGGCGAGATTTCGGAATCCGCATCGGGAAAAAGCGCGGAAGATCTGAAAGAGCTGCGCGGGCAAGCGAACGCAATCGACGGCTGGGAGAGTCGGTACAAAGCGATTGTGTCGGTGATGATGCTGAAAGAAGGCTGGGACGTGCGCAACGTCACCACAATCGTTGGCCTGCGAGCCTATGCGGCGAAAAGCAATATCCTGCCCGAACAGACTCTCGGGCGCGGGTTGCGCAAAATGTATCCCGGCTTAGGGGAAGAGTTCGTCAGCGTGGTCGGGACTGACGCCTTCATGGATTTTGTGGAGTCGATCCAGGCGGAAGGCGTAGTGCTGGAACGCAAGCCGATGGGCGAAGGCGCGCAGCCGAAGACCCCCTTGATCGTCGAAATTGACACGGATAACGAGAAGAAAGATCTGGCGGCGCTGGAGATTGAAATTCCGGTGCTGTCCGCAAGAAGCTACCGGGAATATAAGAATCTCGCCGACTTGGACACCAGCGGAATGAAATTTCAGCGGATCAAGTACCTGGAGTTCAGCGAAGAACAGCAGCGGGAGATCGTCTTCAAAGATGTGACCACTGGCGAAAGAACGCACACCACGTACCTCGATACGGCAGGAGTGGCTGATTATCGCAGCGTGATTGGCTACTTCGCCCAATCCATGATGAAAGATTTGCGGCTAGTGAGCGGCTACGATGTGCTTTACGGGAAGGTGAAGGCGTTCGTGCAATCAGACTTGTTCGGCCAGCCGGTGGACTTGGAGAGCCCCAATACGTTACGCAACCTGTCCGAGCTGGCGGCCACCAAGACTCTGACCGAAACTTTCAAGAAAGCGATCAACGACCTCACCGTCCGCAACAAGGGCGACGCGCAAATCCGCGACACCATCAAGCTGCGCGAGACGCGGCCGTTCATCGCGAAGGAACAAAGTTACTTCGTCCCGAAGAAGAGCATCTTCAACCGCATCATCGGGGATAGCGACCTTGAGCTGGCATTCGCGAGCTTTCTGGAAAACTGCCCCGACGTGGTCTCCTACGCGAAAAACTATCTCGCCGTGAATTTCAAGCTCGACTACGTAAAAGCCGACGGCGACATCAGCAACTACTACCCCGATTTTGTCGTAAAGCTCTCCGAAGCCAGCTTCGCGGTCGTCGAAACCAAGGGCCAAGAAGACACCGACACCGCTCCGAAAATGGAGCGCCTCCGCCAATGGTGCGAAGATATCAATCGCGTGCAGCCAGAAAGCCACTGGGATTTTGTCTATGTGGACGAGGCGTCCTTCAAGAAATACGCTCCTAAAACGTTTGCGCAGTTGCTGGGAGGGTTTCGCGAGTACAAGTAGCCGCTCTCCGCCTTCGCGCCCCTGGTTACCTCAATATGCAATTCCAGTTTCAGGCTTGGGCCGCGGACAGTAATGTCCGCGCCGCATGGGCACTGCCCAAACGTTGTTCCTACGCTCCCATTTCGGGAATTGCTGGCTGCGGGCTGGCAACAAAACCCCGGCCAGCAGCCCCGAAGCTGTTTCCGATAGCGGAAGGGGTTGGCATCCATAGCCCAAGCCGCAAAATAACAGAACGATCGTTCTGTTATCTTTTTTACAGTCACGCAAAACAGCGCGAAAAGGGCATAGCGTTTTCCCCCGATCCGAAATAATTGCTCATCGATCCCGCCTTAAGTCTTTCTTTTACTTCGATTTCCAACTGTCATAAGCTCCCGGCCGTCGTGCTCGCTGAAAAAGCAGTTATTTTTGCGTGCTCCCCAACTTGCCAGTAGACTTGCGCTGTGATAACTTTAGAAATTGTCCCGGGCTTCCGGAAGCTTATAAGGGCGTGGTGCGTCTGTAGCGCGCCAGGCGATCTGGCAGGCTGGCGTAGCTCAGCTGGTAGAGCATCTGATTTGTAATCAGAGGGTCGGGGGTTCAAATCCCTTCGCCAGCTCCAATAACCGGCAGGAAAAATCCAAGGCTCGAGGGCGATTGTGCGCCTTCGGGCGCTTTTGGTTGGCTGGAAAAGGTTTTGTTTTGAACGCGTTGGAGTGAGTTGGAAAATGCGGCGATTTTCCGCACAGGTGGCCGAGTGGTTAAAGGCAGCAGACTGTAAATCTGCCGCTCCTAGAGCTACGGAGGTTCGAATCCTCCCCTGTGCACCAGTTGAGGCGTGCCGAGTTTTGGTGAGCCAAGAAGTGACGCTTGCAGCTAAGGCGTTGGGCGCGTGAGCCGCTTCCGCGTCGCGATGATTTTGTTTGCGGCGCTGGGCGTGGCGGCATGGCGTTCGCTGAGCGATAGCAAGATGCGCGTGGTGACGTTGGCGGTGATTGGAAGTTTTGCGGCGCGAACGTATTTGGCGCACCGGAATCGGCTGAGATCTGAGAACGAAGCGACGGGACGCTTGGCGGTCGATAGCGAAGCGGTTAAGGGTGAGCAGGGCGGCGGTTTGAAGTAGGGCGGGAGTAACTCAGTGGTAGAGTCACAGCCTTCCAAGCTGTTGGTCGCGGGTTCGATCCCCGTCTCCCGCTCCAGAATTTTAGTAGGGCAGGTTGGCGGACGCGACGGCAGAGCAGGTTCCTCAGGGCTGAAGCCCTCCGGAATGACAAGCGTTGGGGCAATAGGGAGTAGGCGGCGGGAATGCGGCCGCAAAGTTTGGCCGATGTAGCTCAGTTGGTAGAGCACTCCCTTGGTAAGGGAGAGGTCACCAGTTCAATCCTGGTCATCGGCTCCAGTTTAGGTTCTTGTTTTAGGTTTCGAATTTATTCGCGAGGGACTGGCACTCATGGCGAAAGAGAAATTTGACCGTAATAAGCCGCACGTGAATGTGGGAACGATTGGTCACATCGATCACGGCAAGACGACGTTGACGGCGGCCATCACGAAGGTGTTGTCGAAGCACAACCCGAAGAACACGTTTCGCTCGTTCGACTCGATCGATAATGCTCCCGAAGAAAAAGCGCGCGGCATAACCATTGCCACGGCGCACGTTGAGTACGAGACGGCGAACCGTCACTATGCGCACGTCGATTGCCCGGGCCACGCGGATTACATCAAGAACATGATTACGGGCGCGGCGCAGATGGATGGGGGCATTCTGGTTGTGGCGGCGACCGATGGTCCGATGCCACAAACGCGCGAGCACGTTCTTCTCGCTCGCCAGGTTGGTGTTCCATATCTGGTGGTTGCGCTCAATAAATGTGACGCTGTAGATGATCCGGAACTGCTGGAGCTGGTCGAGCTGGAAGTGCGCGAGTTGCTGTCGAGCTACAAGTTTCCTGGCGACAAGCTGCCTGTGGTGCGTTTGTCCGCGCTGGGAGCGCTGAACGGCGAAGAGAAGTGGGAAAAGCAGGTTGACGAGTTGATGAAGGCGGTGGATGAGTATATTCCGCAGCCGGCGCGCGAGCTGGACAAGCCGTTTCTGATGCCGATTGAAGATATTTTCTCGATTTCTGGACGCGGAACAGTGGTGACGGGCCGTATCGAGCGTGGCAAGACGAAAGTCGGCGAGGAAGTGGAAATCGTGGGCTTCCGCGACACGCGCAAGACGGTGGTCACGGGTATTGAAATGTTCAAGAAGTCGCTGGATGAAGGTTTGGCGGGCGA
>JANXUC010000165.1 GCA_025352065.1 Acidobacteriaceae bacterium
GCCTTGTAAACCACTCCCATCCCTCCACCACCGAGCTTCTCCAGGATGCGATAGTGCGAGATAGTGCTACCGATCAATCGACGCCTCGAAGGCGACGGTAGCGATTCCGCTTAGAGACAGCAAGCGTGGCCTTTCGGCGGGTAGGTTCGACCAGCGTATGAGGGGGCGGATTTGACTCCCTTGGGCGGGCTAGGCTAGCCTCAAAGTTCTGCCCTTGGGCTATTACCTTCTCTCTCAGCCCAGCCGTTCGGAAGTCTGCGGAAGGCAGATGCAAAGCATTATGCGAATCAACTGTAAGCCATTCACTTGTTTAGTAGTTATCGCGGTTTTTGCAAGTTCCCCGGAGCCTTCGCAGGGGACGGTTGTCGAGCCCGTCCGCGCCCGTCACGCGATGGTCGTAAGCGTCCACGAATTGGCCTCCCAAGCTGGCCTAGAGGTGCTCAGGGCGGGCGGCAACGCAATTGACGCTGCTGTGGCCACCGGATTCGCCCTAGCCGTCGTACACCCCCAAGCTGGGAACCTCGGGGGCGGCGGCTTCATGTTAATTCGACTTGCGGATGGGACCGCGCACTTTCTCGATTATCGCGAGAAGGCGCCTGCTGCCGCTCACGCGAAGATGTACTTGGACCGAAGAGGCCAAGTCATTGAAAACAAGAGCCTGGTTGGATACAAAGCTGTTGCCGTTCCCGGCTCCGTGGCGGGCATGGCCTACGCGCGAAAAAAGTGGGGGAAACTGCCGCTCGCGCGGGTGATGGCTCCGGCCATTAAGCTGGCGAAAGAGGGATTTGCACTCTCGCAGATGGATTGCGAAGCTCTGCACGACGAGGAGCTTGCCAGGTTCCCGGAGTCGCGGCGCATCTTCCAGCGCGACGGAAAGTTCTACGAGCCGGGAGAAACGCTGCGTCAGCCTGAGTTGGCGCGGACGATGGAGCGGATTGCCGCGAACTCCGACGATTTCTATCATGGCAGCCTGGCCCGCGAACTTGCGGCTGCTATCAAGAAGGGTGGCGGTCTGGTTACGGCTGCCGATTTGGCACATTACAAGGTAAAGGAACGCGAACCTCTGAAGGGGAGCTACCGCGACTACCAGGTGTTGACGGCACCCCTGCCTTCTTCTGGAGGTATTGTTCTGCTCGAAGCCCTGAACATCCTGGAAGGGTACTACGTCGCTGGCATGGGGAATCGTACTCCGCAATTTATTCACATGGCCGCGGAATCATTTCGCAGGGCGTTTTACGATCGCGCTGAATTTCTAGGCGATCCGGATTTTACAAAGATTCCAACCGAGGGTTTGGTCAGCAAGCAATATGCGGGTGCGTGGCGCCAGACATCCATGGACGCGGAACAGGCTACCCCGAGCGCGAGTCTAAAGCGACCGCCGAATTTTGGCGTGACGCGACAGCGTTCTGCGGTGAATTTGCGCCAGGAGCCGACCGACACAACACACTATTCCATTGTGGACGAAGCGGGAAACGTGGCGGCTGTAACGACAACGTTGAATGATAATTTCGGATCGCGCGTGACAGCGGATGGTTTGGGCTTCTTGCTCAACGACGAAATGGACGACTTCACATTGAAAGCTGGCGTACCCAACATGTACGGGCTGGTGCAGGGAGCGGCCAACGCAATCGGCCCTGGTAAGCGGCCGCTCTCGGCCATGACTCCTACGATCCTGCTGAAGGACGGCAAGCCCTTCCTCGTGCTAGGCTCGCCAGGGGGACCGCGTATTATTTCAACCGTCGCCAACATCATTATGGGAGTCGTCGATTTCCGGTTGAATATTCAGGAAGCTGTGAACGCGCCGCGTTTTCACCATCAATGGATGCCGGACAAGATTTATGTAGAAAAAGACTTCTCTCCCGAGACCGTTGCGCAGCTAAAGAAGCGCGGCCATACAGTGGAGGAAGATGGTCAGTGGAGCGATGGCGAGTGCATCGCGATTGACCTGAAAACCGGCGATCGATTGGGCGCCAGTGATATTCGGAACAACGGAAAGGCGGTTGGCTACTAATGTTACGGGGCGTTTCGACTTATCCCTTTGCGAAGGAGCGGCTGCATCCGGGGATACTGGACCAACTGGTTCGCGGCGGTGCGCAAGCGATAGAGATCTTTGCCGACCGCCAGCACTTCGACTACGCCAACCGCAAGCAACACGTTCGCGAGATTGGCGATTGGTTTCGCGCGAATCCAGTCGCTTTGCATTCCATCCATTCGCCCGTGTACGCCGACTACGAGTCGGGCCGCGCTGGCGGACCTCCGGTGAACATTGCCGCAAGCGACCGCAAGCTGGGTATCGAAGCGATGGATGAAATCAAGCGTGCCATCGAGGTTGCCGAGCAAATTCCGTTCCAATATCTGATCCAACACATTGGCGTCAGCGGCGAGTTTTTCGACGACAGAAAGTGCGATGCGGCAATGACGGCCATCGAGCACCTGCGCGCCTTTGCCAAACCGCTGGGAGTTCGAATCCTACTGGAAAATATTCCCAATGAATTCTCTGAACCAGCCAAGCTCGTGGAGTTTATTCGAACCGCGCATTTTGAGAATGTAGGTGTGTGCTTCGATCTGGGGCACGCGCACATGACGGGCACCGTTGCGGAAGCCTTTGAAACTCTGAAAGGGCACATTCGCTCGACCCACGTGCACGATAATGCGAAAGATCGCGATGCGCATCTCTGGCCAGGGCAGGGAACCATCAACTGGGAACAAGCCATGGGGCTGTTACGGTCCTCTGATTGGAAACCTGCGCTGGTGCTGACCGTGAAAGCAGAAGAGCAAAAGAAAGACATTGCTGCGGATATGGCCGCTGCCTACAAGAAGCTGGAAGAAAGCTAGTTTTCGCGATCCAAAAAATTCTTATGACGCAATCACCTGTAACAACGATTTCCGAAATTGGCAAACACGACGGGCAAAGTGTAACGCTGCGCGGCTGGCTCTACAATCTTCGCGAAAGCGGAAAGCTGCTTTTCCCGATTTTTCGCGACGGCTCCGGCGTGATTCAGGGTGTGTTGGCCAAAAATGCAGTTGCAGCGGAAGTTTTCGATGCCGTCAAGAGCCTGACACAAGAATCCAGCGTTATTGTGGAAGGCAAAGTCCGAGCCGATAAGCGCGCTCCCGGCGGCTTCGAGCTTGACGTTGCGGCGATAGAAATCGTCCAGCGTGTATCCGAATCCGACCCTTATCCCATTTCCCCGAAAGAACATGGCGTCGAATTTCTGATGGAGCATCGGCATCTCTGGCTGCGCTCGTCGCGCCAATCGTCCATTTTGCGAGTGCGTGCCGAGATCATCAAAGCGGTCCGCGACTTTTTCGATGATCGTGGATTTGTCCTAACCGATTCGCCAATTCTGACCCCCGCCGCTTGCGAAGGCACCAGCACGCTCTTCCCGGTTGACTACTTCGACGAACAGGCTTATCTAACGCAGTCCGGCCAACTTTATATCGAAGCCTCCGCGATGGCGCTGGGGAAGGTTTATTCCTTTGGCCCTACGTTCCGAGCTGAAAAATCAAAAACACGGCGGCACCTCACGGAGTTCTGGATGGTCGAGCCGGAAGTAGCCTACGCCACACTCGATGACATCATGGATCTGGCGGAAGGGTTGATCAGTTCTGTCGTCAAGAAATGCCTGGAACGCCGCCGTGCGGACCTCGATGTCATCGGCCGCGATGTTTCGAAGCTGGAGAAAATAGAAGCACCCTTTCCGCGGATTACCTATGACGCAGCAGTCCAGATGCTGCAGGAAGGCCATGCTCAGGGTGCGCTGGAGTCAAAGTTCGAATGGGGAGGCGATCTTGGTTCTCCAGATGAAACATATCTTGCGCAGAAGTTTGACCGGCCGGTCATGGTCCATCGCTACCCCGCCAAGGTCAAAGCCTTCTACATGGAACCCGACCCGAAAAACCCCGCAGCCGCCCTGTGTGTCGACGTACTTGCCCCGGAGGGATACGGGGAAATCATTGGCGGATCACAGCGTATGTCGTCTTACGAGCTATTGGTCCAGCGCATTCGTGAACACGGATTGCCCGAAGAGGCTTTCAAGTGGTATCTGGATTTGCGCAAGTATGGCAGCGTACCTCACAGCGGTTTCGGTATGGGCATTGAGCGAGCGGTAGCTTGGATTTGCGGGCTCGAACACGTTCGCGAGACCATTCCGTTCCCTCGTATGCTGAACCGTTTGTATCCTTAGATAAAATAGACAGGCAAAAATTATGGCAACAAGCACAAACATCCCAAGTTTAATCGCTCCAAAGAAAATTCAGTTGATTGGCGTACCGCTCGATCTGGGACAGGCGAGGCGCGGGGTCGACATGGGCCCCTCCGCGGTGCGCGTGGCGGGCATCGAGGCTCGTCTCGAAGCCTTGGGCCACATTGTGGAAGACAGCGGAAACGTCGCCGTCGCCATGGCGGAACTCAAGAAAGAGGGCGATCCTCATGCGAAGTATCTAAAAGAGATCACCGCGACCTGTACCAAGAGCGCCGAGCTTGTTCTCAAAGCCCTCGAAGCGGGAAAAATTCCCATGGTGTTAGGCGGCGATCACTCCGTCGCAGCTGGCACAGTCTCAGGAGTCGCCGAATTCTACCGCCGCGATAACAAGAGAATTGGCCTGATTTGGCTCGATGCACACAGTGACATCAACACACCGGAGACCTCGCCGAGCGGGAACGTTCACGGTATGCCGTTAGCGGCGCTGATGGGTCTCGGCCCGGCCGAACTTGGAAATATTTACGATTTTTCTCCTAAGGTGAAGCCGGAAAACTGTGTGTTGTTCGGCGTGCGGGATATCGATGCTACTGAGCGAGAAAATATCCGGCGAGCCGGAATCGAAGTTTTCACGATGCGCGATATCGATGAGCGCGGGATGCGAGCGGTGATGGAAGAAGCGTTACGCATGGCTGGAAGAGGGACGACGGGATACCACGTTTCTCTCGATATGGATTGGATCGACCCCGAGGATGCGCCAGGAGTGGGCACGCCGGTGCGAGGCGGCGCAACTTACCGCGAAGCTCATCTTGCAATGGAGATCATCGCCGATCATGGGCGTATGCTAAGTTTCGAAATCGTCGAAGTGAATCCCGTCCTCGATGAGCAAAATCAGACGGCGGACTTAGCTGTCGAGTTGGCTCTTTCTGCATTTGGAAAGAAAATTCTGTAAGTCCGAGAAGTTTTCTGGAGCAAGTATTCTTTGAAAAACACGAAGAAACTACGGGTCGGTGTCTTGTTTGGCGGGCGATCTGGCGAGCATGAAGTCTCGCTGCTCTCCGCCTCCTCGGTCCTCAACGCGATAGATAAAACAAAATATGATGTCGTTCCCATTGGCATCACCAAGGATGGCTCCTGGGTCACTTCTGCACATGCCGAGGCACTGCTTCACGGCAAACAGCAACCGAGTGCGCTCCGAGCGGGAGACCCTGAGGCTACAAGTGCCGCCGCTGTTTTGGCGCAAGGCTCCGCGATTGTCGTTCCGCCGGTCCCCGCGCAAAGCAGTTCGATGGTTCCGTTCCAAACCCAGTCTTCCGAGATGTCGCGCCGCTGGACCGATCGCAGTATCAATGTCGACGTGATCTTCCCAGTTCTCCACGGCACCTTCGGCGAAGACGGTACCATCCAAGGTCTCCTCGAACTTGCCGACATCGCTTACGTGGGCGCCGGAGTGCTAGGCTCTGCCTGCGGCATGGACAAGCATGTGATGAAGCAGCTGTTCCTCGCGGTTGGGCTGCCCATCGTGAAGCACGTCACGATCCTGCGTGCTGATTGGGAGGCCAATCCCAAGAAAGCTCAGAAGCTGATTGAAAGCAAGTTAAAGTACCCAGTGTTCGTGAAACCCGCCAACTTAGGCTCTTCCGTCGGCATCTCGAAGGCCCGCAACCGTGCAGAGCTTGCTCCAGCGATGAAGGAAGCTGCTCTTTACGACCGTAAGATTGTCATCGAGCAGGGAGTCGGTGGCAAGAAACGGAAAGCCCGCGAGATTGAGTGTTCGGTCCTAGGCAACGACAATCCGTCCGCGTCGGTGCCCGGCGAGATCGTTCCCAGTACAGAATTTTACGACTATAAAGCGAAGTATCTCGACGAGGGCTCACGCCTCATCATTCCCGCGAAGCTGACCAAGGCGCAAACGAAGCAAGTCCAACAGCTGGCCATCAGCGCATTTCAGGCAGTAGATTGTGCTGGCTTGGCGCGAGTTGATTTCTTGATGGATCCAGTGAGCAAGAAGTGCTATGTAAACGAAATCAATACCATGCCAGGATTTACTTCCATCAGTATGTACCCCAAACTGTGGGACGCGTCCGGGCTTCCATATCCGGAATTGATCGACCGGCTGATCCAGCTCGGTATCGAGCGCCACGAAGATAAGAAGAAAAATCGTTACAGCCACGAATAATCGCTAGAACGACAACCGTAGAGACAGCTGGATGATGCGGGGATCGCCGGCGAATCGTACCTGCCCGAACGTCGAGTTGTTGATGTTTGTGTCTGGATCTCCGAAATTCGTGTGATTGAAGATGTTGAAGAAGTCGGCGCGAAGCTCCATCTTCGAACGTTCTCCCCACATCGGAGTTTCCTTAGCGACGGCCATGTCGGTTCGTATGCTACCCGGGCCGCGGAAGAAATTACGTGGCAAACTGCCATAGGCAAGAGTCGGCGGAGTCTCACTCGGTTGCTTGAAACTAGCGGGATCAAACCAAAGATGCTGTGGGTCCTTGCGCGGATCCTTCAAGCGCAGGGCAACTAAATCAGCGCGTACGAGCTCAAGATCGCCCGCCCCCGAAGGGCCCGGAACTGTAAAATCACCTGCTTGCTGGGCGGGCAGATTGGCAAACACATCCACTGGAAATCCAGTCCGCCACCGGACAATAGGAAAAACGCGCCAGCCCTGCGTTATCCGCTTCGGGGCCGCGGGCCGCAGCTCCGCTATGGGCAGCGTCCAGCCTCCGCTAAATACAACGCGGTGCCGCAAATCGAAATCAGAGGAAGCGCGAAAGAAATTATGGCTGTAGAACGGGACTTCTGTATTCCTGTTGTCCTGCAATCCGGATCCCGAAGCGTTGTCGAGGTTATGCGACCAGGTGTAGGCCAGAGTGAAATAAGAGTCTCCGAACCATCGATTGTGCGAGATTTGTTTTCGCAGGCTGGCTTCCAAGCTGTTGAAGTTTGCGCTGCTCACATTTGCGTATTCCAGGATTTCTGCAAAACTATTGCTGTCGTTTCCGGGATAAGCATTCAGAACACGGTTCTCTGTTCCCAATATGAAGGGATTCACCTGTACGAGGCTGGTAAGCTTTCGGGAACTACTGCCGACGTAATTCAGCTCTAAAACCGTGTTGGCTCCCAAGTCATGCTGCAGGCTTAAGTTGTACTGGTAGACATAGGGCGTGCGCAGGTGCGGATCAACCACGAACACGCTACCGGAAGCCCCGATCGGCAAAAAGCCAGCACCGGCATCGGAAAAGTCAATATTGTGAGCAGGCGATTTCGAGGGAAAAGGGTTGGTAGTGCCGGTTGAGAGAAACGGTTGACTCAAATAATTGAGTGGAGCCCCAGAACGAGGGGCTGCCGTTGGGAAGAGAATTCCCGCAGTCGAATAGAAAGGCGGCTGCCCATTGAACTGCAGATTGTCATCCGCTTTTAAGATGTTGTGAAAGACGCCAAATCCGCCGCGTAGACTCGTCCTGCCCTTGCCCGTTAGGTCCCACGCAAAGCCAAGGCGAGGCGCAAAATCATTTCTGTCGGGAAAGTTCGCGCCCTCGGGAGCGCCCGGGTCTCCCGGGAACACCATTCCCACCGGCGCATTCGGAAAGACGCGTGAGCGTACCCCCGGCACGATGGAATACGAACGTCCTTCGGTATCCCGCTTCGGAGTGCTGTATTCATAGCGCAAGCCCAGAGTAAGCACCAAACGCTGGTTTACTCGCCACTCATCTTCAACAAATGCGTGTGCAGCTTTGTTGCGAATATTGGAATGGGCGTTGGGCCCCTGCACGTACTGCGCAGGTATCCCCAAAAGAAAATTAGCCAGATCATTGGGCGTTCCAAACTCATTTTTTGTTGGGTCCCTTGGAACAAATACAAAGAGGCCATCAACGAAAAACGCGAACGAAGTGTTGTTCTGGTAGGCCGCCACCCCTCCGCCCATTTTCCAGGTATGGCGTGCGTGAGCCCAGGTTAAAGTATCGGCAAATGAGAATGTATTGTGCGCAAAACTCGTCGGACCCTGATTGCTGAACCCAACTCCCAACCCAGAAGCGAATTGCAGCGTCGTCGGGCCAGTCGCGAGATCCGGCGTCACGGCAATCCCCAATTTCCCCGGTGTTGGCAGGTGCGTTCGTGGATGCCCACGATCTGACATCGAACGGTGAGCAGTGAGGCGCAGCTCGTTGATCAGCGTCGGCGAAAATATGTGTGTGAAGCTGCTGTTCACAAACTTGTCAGCAGGCTTGGACCAGGTTGCGAACCCGCTGACATTCGCGAAATCGAACGGAACGAGTATGCGTGCCTGATCCCCGCCCAGCGTCAGTGACAATTTGTCCTTCGCCGAGAACTCGAAATCAAATTTTCCAGTTAGCTCATGCGGTTCCACTTCACGGCGTCCGAGAGCAGTAATCTGGCCGCCCGAAGTCGTTGGAATTAATCCAGCTTTGATGTAATTCTGTGCGACGGGATCAATATTGATGATGCCGTTCGAAGGATCCCCCACCGCAAAGGAAGGGTTGTTCGCGAGGAAGGAGGTCACATCGGAATTCTGATGAAAGTCCCCTCGCAATTCTGCGGGTGTGAATGTAGCTCCCGGAAAGGGAGGAATCTCCTCGGCTTGCCGTTCGCCCTGGTAGCCCACAAAAAAGAAAGCCTGATCCTTCCCGCGAAGAATACCGGGTATCGTAAGCGGCCCCCCAAGCGATCCGCCAAACTGGTTACGCCTTAGAATGGGTCGCCCCAAACTTTTATTCTTGTTAAAGAACGTATTGGCGTCCAGAGCTTCGTTGCGCAAATAGTCGTAGGCCGCGCCATGAAAGGAGCTTGTTCCTGATCTTGTAGCCACGGTAATGATGCCCCCGCCGTTTCGTCCGAAATCCGCCGTGTAGTTGCTGGTGAGCACACGGAATTCCGCAATCGTATCGGGGTTCGGGTTGAAGGTGACGGAGTTGCTCAGCAGATCGTTGTTGTGAGCCCCGTCCAGCAGGAAGGTTACGGAATCTTCCCGGTTACCCGCAACGCTGAACCCAGTTACTCCCGCTGCGTCGGAATTAACTGGCAGAACCCCAGGTTGCAGGACCGCGAGCCCAAGAACATCTCTTCCGTCGAGCGGAGCGTTGCGGATCACATCCCCGGTGACGACTTGTCCAAGCGTCGGGCTTACCGTTTCCACGTTTCCGGTGCCGTCGTTGACGTGAATCTGGATTCGCACCTTGGCGACGGGTAAAACGAGCTGGAGCGTCCGCGCGTCTCCTACGTGGAGGACAAGGTCAGTGACCTCCAGTATTGCGAATCCGTTTTTCTCAGCTGAGACAACGTAGTTTCCCGGCTGCAGCAGCGGGATAGAGAAGGATCCTGATCGGTCTGTCTCTGTTTCACGCTTCAGCCCTTGGTCGGTGTTGAGCGCAACAATGCTCACGCCTGGCAACACTCCCCCTGTCGAGTCACTAATAGTGCCTCGAAGGCTTGCTCTTTGGGCTGCGGCTGCCTGAACCAGCAGGACCAGGATGAAACAGAGAAGGGTAGTTCTCACCTACGGTATTGTACCCGCGAGAATCGGAGCCCAGCAGCCGATTGGTTAGCGGCTTATTTGATGGAGGGTTTCGAACAGCTGGTTCAGGCTAGCCTCGGTGTCCCCGGCCGGGTCCGACATCGTAAACAGCCGTCGCATCAACAGGTTTTGCTGCTCAGCGAGGCGCAGCAGAACTTCAGCGTCCTGCAAGTGCTCTCCCACCGATGTGGGGTCCATGGCGTGTCCGGTCAAGGAAGCCAGCAGTTCCGCCTGCTGCCGTGTCAGTTTGGAGATTGCCTGCCGATGTTCGTTTCGCAGGCGCTCCGCAGTTTGTCGAGCCGCAGTCGGAAGCTGCGCAATACGGCGCTCTGAGAATTCGGTATCCAGGCGGCGCAGGGCCCACGCATGCAGGAGAGTTTTTCTCGACAGGGTGACTGCCTCGTTGGAGAATGATGCGACGCGCTGGTGCAGCTCTTCTTCCGTGGTTCCCGGCTTTCCCACATGGCGAGAGATTTCGTCGTACAAAGGAATCTCGCGGCCCGAACCATCGGCGATCGTCACCCTTGCGCCATTGCCCCGAGGTGCGTTGGCCGCCGCAAGCTGATCCGGAGCCGGATACAAGGTGGCTCCTCTCGCCCATTCCTGAGATGTCGATACCTGCACATTCACCGGAAATGAAAGTTTCCCTAACGCCGTGCGAATCGCATTGCGACGCTCAGGCCGGTCCACTAGACCCTGCACCAGCACCGTCCCGTCCGACATCGGGAATACATAGATTTCTTCACCAAGGCAGGCGTCAAGCTTATGCAACGCCGCTGCAGCCGCAACTTCCTGCTCGCTCGCCACCGAATTGGCGTAGGTCAATGGAGTGACCTTGGTCAAGCCAGTCCCGCTCTGTCCGCCATGTATCCGTGTCGCAGGCAAGGTTGGTTCGCCGAAAATCCTGGCCCATTCTTCCGTACGCGGCGCTGACGTCTCAGCAACCTGGGTAAACCGGAACTCCCCCGCCTCAACCGTTACGATGCTGACGCGCTCAGGCTCGTAGGTTTTCGCGTCCATTTCCAGCCGTGCCTCGCGGATCCCCGAGCTGTGGCCCGGCGCAAAAGGATAGCTGACTTCATAAGCGCTGCCAGATTTCTTGGAAGATGTGTCAGTGCTTTGCCGCGCCGCCACCAACTTGCGAAATTCCGATACAGAAACATCCGGCAGCCACTGCTCGGCCTCAAGATAGCGCTCCATCGAAGCGGGCAGCGCCCCTTCCTGCGGAAGCACCTTCGACGTATCTACGACCCCAGTCGCATGGATCAGTAGGCCTGACTTCCGGTCTGCCACAGCCGTACCTCGAGTTACATACAATGTGTCGCCGCTATCCGTCGCGTATTCGAACGTTCCTAAATCTTGGGTCTGGTGCCGCGCATCAACGTGCTCCATCTTTATCGACCGTAGTCGAACGGAGCCCGCACTCGGCAAATGCGCGCTTTCAAAGCTTTGTGCGCGCAACAGCAAGGTCTCCGCCGAAGCCGTCGAGGTCAATACGTCGGTAAAAGTCACTGCCAGGACTACCGCCACAACAACCGCTGCCAAGGCAGCCTGTCGACTCCAAACGAGCGCTCCCGCCATCTCGCGGAAGTTCTCCAGCATTCTCGACCAACGTGATCTCGCGGCAAACCGCTCCTCCACGTGCCGCGACAGCCTCTGCCGAAACTGCTCCACCGGTGCCGGCACGGACGCGATATCTTCCGGAAGCAATGTGTCCCGGAAGGTCAAGAACTGTCCAATGCTGCCTTGCAGTTGCGTCTGGCGGTCGCGGCAGGTCCAGCAGGCGGCCAGATGATCCTCCGCCCGCTTCTGCTCCGCGCTCGCCAACTCGCCGTCGAGCAAAGACAGCAAAACCGCGTCGTCCAGATGTTTGAAGTTGTCCAACCCGAGTTTTTGGGTTTCGGTCATAACGCCCGTCCTTCAATCTTTTTCAACCCGCGCGTGAGATAAACGCTGACCGACTTCGCGCTAATCTCCAGCACGTCCCCGATTTCCTTGTAACTCAGCCCTTCGGCACGCAGCATCAGGCAGCGTCGCTCGCGTTCGTTCAGCCCGCCCAGAATCTGACGCACTTGCTGCCGCCGAATCATGCGGTCTTCCGCGGAATCGTCCGCTGCCGTCAATCCGTCCAGCCACTCCGTCGATGCCGACTCTTCCCGCCCATGGCGCCGCAGGGAATCAATCGCCAGATTGTGCGCCACCTTGTACAGCCAACCGCGCAGTTCCAGGATCTCTGCGTTTTTTTGCAACTGGTTGAACAATTTCAAAAACGTAATTTGAACCACGTCCTCCGCTTCGCTCGTCGAGCCCACAATGTGGTACAGATAACTCAGCAGCGCCGGACGCACGCTCACATAAGCTTCCACCACTACTTCTTCCAGGGGGAGTTTGTGCGGCGCTTCCGTCTTCGAGAAGCCCAGAATTGCTGCCGGGTTCAAAATGCGCTCTGAGTGCATGAGTACTCGGTGCCGCTAGGGCAGGGGCGGGACAGCAATTTCCACGATATTAAACGTCTGTTACAGAGTTCGTCAACATTCTGCTTGCAGTTTTGCGAGGTTTCTTGCGGATTCGAGCCAGTCCGCGCCATGTGAAAATCTTTTTCTTTTGCCTGTTAGCAAAATGCCACCCTACTCCGTCTTAGCCAATAGCAGGGGAAACGCAAGGACCCTCCAGATAAGGGTTGCATATGGCCTGCGAAGTTTCCGAGTCTGTAGGGTCCTTGCAATAATTACTGAGTAGTAAACTCTCGTGGCATCTCCATCTTCTCAGTAAAGGTGAAACTCCACTTCCACTTGGATTTTCACAGGTACTCCCTCTCCATTTTTCTTCCCTGGTTCAAACTTCCATGTGCGGACTGAGTCGACAGCACGCTCATCAAGCCCCAAACCGGCGGGCCGTTCAATCGCTATATCCGACACCTTTCCTTCGCGTGTTACAACGCACGAGAGCACCACGACCGCTTGGTATTTACTCTTCCGAGCGGCTTCCGTGTATTCGGGATCGGGTTGGTAGATCGGTTTGGGCGGGGTTACGCCCTTCTCTAGGCAACTGAAGACCTTCTCGCCACTGGGCGCAGGCAGTTCTTCGCGTTTTCCTTCTAGACCGCGTATCAACTTCCGCCAGTAGCCCGGAACTGCTTCCGAAAGCTCGGTGCTTTGAGACAAAAAAACTCTCCACATGGAATCCAGAACTGCCTGCTGATTGGGTTCGCCGGGTGGACGCAGGATTGTGACATGGACACGATTGTTTTTGGCGAGCTTCTTGTTGTCGAATCTCCTCGCTTCTCTTGGGTCGGCTGGAAGGATTTCGCTGCCCCTTCGATTGGATCCAAATCGAGAGGCGCTGCGGAACTTCTTCTGCTTTGTCTCGTATAACAGCCACACCCGCTCACCCTCCATCTCAATTGCGGAATCCGTAAAGTGGATATCGTGAATAGCAATTACAGCCCCAAGTGTCCACGGTCCGTTTTCCGTGTTCTCCGAGCGCCCCTCGGAATCGAACTGCAGCTTGTCGCCCAACAGTGAACTGCGCAAGAACAGAGTCGCGCCCGCAAAGTCTTGTTGCAAACGCTTTTCAACTTCTGCATTGGTTTCCGCAAGCACGGCCGGAGCCATCGACAGAACTGCCGCGGCGAATGCTGCGTAGCTGATTGCACGCAATAAAGGCTTCATTTTATGAGTCTCCGGTTGAAATGATTCTGACATAGGCTTCGCATCAGAGATCTTCCCCCACCGCCCGATACCGTCCCCGAAAATAAAGCAACGGCTCGCCATCGCGAATAACAACCTCTTCCACTTCCGCCAAAAAAATCGTATGGTCCCCCGCCTCATGCTCATGCTGCAACCGGCATTCCAGAAAAGCGAGCGCTCCCTGCAACACAGGCGTGCCATGCGAGGTGCGATCAAAACGTGCCCCCGCAGCCTCCGCGTGCTGATGCGCTTCCGTCGACCGTGCATAGAATTCCGAGATCGCTCGTTGCTTCGCCGAAAGTACGTTGATCCCGAACCGCTTCTTCTCTTTCAGCTGTGCCCGCGTCTTGGCCCGATGGTCGACGCAAACGAGCACCAGCAGCGGCTCCAGCGACACCGACGTGAAAGCATTGGCGGTCATGCCGTGAACTTCGCCCCCAGCCTCCGCCACCGTAATGACGGTGACGCCGGTAGCAAAGCTCCCCATCGCCTCACGAAATTGTTCCCGTGTTACGTTCATAGCCATTGGATTCGCACTTGCTTTGCTCCTGCTAAAGTAGTCCTCAGTGAAACTCTGTGTCACTCTGTGGTGAAAGGTTTGGGCTGTCATTCCGGCATGGAAGCATTCGTCTCTGCGGTAATCTGATTGCGTAAATCCCAAAGCTCCCGATAAGCCAAATGCTGCATACGTTGCTGCAGGACTTCCACGGGAGTCCCCATCGTTCCAATCACGCCGCCACCAATCACCCGTTGCGCCAGCTTCAGATGATGAAATCGGAAGACCTGCATACGTTCGTCGAAGTCCAGCATCATCTCCGCCAGCTCATGCAGGTCGAAGAATTCTTCATGCCGCCGATAAATGTCATCCGCCTTCAGCCCCTTAACCCGTAGCTGTTCCTGAAACGCATCCCCAATCCGAGGCGCAATATGCAGCAGCGCCAGAAAGCCAGGTGAATCCAACCCACTCCCATGACCCAACCCCGCACGAATTAAATGGTAGTCGTACGGAGTGATGTTTTCCAGAATATGCAGCATAGCGACGGGATGCTCCAGCATGCCATGCGCCCGCCGCAACAGCCGTGTCGCTGGAGCAAATTCGCCCGCAACAATCTTCACCCGCGCCCGCTCCAACTCCCAAGCCGCGCCCTTCATCAGCAATTCCGAAGCCTGATGTACAACCTGAAAAGTAAGCTCATCCGGATGCAACAACTGCTCCCTCGACTTCTGCAGCGACAACAATTCATCCGTGCGCAGATAGCGCTCGTAGTCGCTCGCCCCGGTGCCGGGCAATATCGGTTTGCGCAAATCTTCCGTCACTTCTGAACCTCCATAGCAACGCGTTCGATTCTATCTCAGGTAGCCTGACAAGACCGGCGTAGCCCCAGGCGCTTCGCCTGGGCGTGCTCTTAGTCATCGCTCTTGATCGTAGCCGAGGCAAGCAACATTTCCGGGAACTTTTCGCTCGCCACGAGTTCCATATATGCTTAGAGAGCTATGACATTGATGGATGCCCCTGTCTACGATCCCGGACCCTCACGCCGCCGCAGAATCAAAATTGGCGTCGGAGTTTTTCTTCTGCTCTTAACCAGCTTCCTCGTGTGGCTCTATCGTTACTGGCCCCAGGAGCACATTGTCGACAACTTCTTCACGTCCATCCAAAACAAAGACTACGACACTGCCTACGGCATCTGGATGAACGACCCCACCTGGAAGCAGCATCCGCAGCAGCACCCGAAGTATCCCTTCAACGAGTTCTATACCGATTGGGGACCGGGCGGAGAGTGGGGCTTAGTGAAGACGCACAAAATAAGAGCCTCCGGAGAATGTCGCGGCGGCGGCAGCGGAATCGTAGTCGAAGTCATCGTCAACCGCCGCGTAATGCCAGCCCGCGTCTGGGTCGAGAAGTCGGATAAAACCCTAAGCTACCCGCCCTGCTAAAAGCCCGTGTGGCAGCGGAGCTTGCTCCGCTGAGTTCTTGATCTTGCTGAAAATTACAGAGGCACAGCAAATCACAGATACACGGCGGGTGCCCCGTCCTTCTTTCGCGTTCTTTGCGAAAGAGGGCGGGGGTTTCAGTTCGCGATCAGTTCGCGCCAGTCAATCCCTGCAACGCCTTCTGCAGCGCCGCGTCATCCGATGTCTGCCACGAAGTTTTCGCACGATCAATCTGGCGCATCAATCCCCAAAGCACTTTCCCGGGACCGACTTCCACAAACGTCTCTGCGCCCTTTGCGATCAGTCCGCGCACGCATTCATCCCAACGCACAGCTCCGGTTACCTGACGAATCAGCGCATCGCGACTGGCATCCGCTGTCTTAACCAGCGCCGCGTCCACATTGCACATCACGGGCACCGAAGGATTCTGCATTTGTAAAGCCTTCAAATCCGACGCTAGCCGTTCCTGCGCCTGCTGCATCAGCGAACAATGGAAAGGTGCACTCACCTGCAGCAAAACAGCTTTCTTCGCGCCACGCTCCGTAGCCAGCGCGACCGCTCGCTCCACCGCGCTTTTGTTTCCGGAGATCACAACCTGTTCCGGAGAATTCATGTTCGCGGGCTCGCAAACCTCACCCTCCGATGCGTCCGCACAAATCTGCTGTACCTTATCAGTTTCCATTCCAACAATCGCCGCCATCGCACCCACGCCTACAGGCACAGCCTCTTGCATGTAGCGTCCGCGATTCCGTACCGTTCGCACCGCATCCGCAAAACTCAATGTCCCGGTCGCCACATGTGCGGAATACTCTCCTAAGCTGTGCCCCGCCACCCACACGGGTTCCACGCCGTGTTCCTTCAACACGCGCCATGTCGCCACGGAAACTGTCAGGATCGCCGGCTGCGTGTTCTCCGTCAGCCGCAACTGATCCTCCGGCCCTTCAAAACACAACTGCGACAACGAAAAATCAAGCGCCGCATCCGCTTCTTCAAATGTCTGCCGAGCGACGGGATGCTTCTCCGCCAGCTCCTTGCCCATACCCACAGCCTGCGAACCCTGACCCGGAAACAGAAATGCAATCGAAGATGTCATGAAAATCCTAAGAATGAATTGTCATTCCGAGCGCAGCGAGGAATCCCTGTATCCTCCGCACACTCTCAGGATGGCGCATTGAAACTCGCGGGAAACGTCAGAACGCGCCCCGAAAAACGAGCCTCTAAGTAGCCCGCCCGGTCTTATCCAGCTCACGATAAAAACCCAAATCCGCAGCCCGCAGCATCTTGGTGATGTAAACAATCTGCCCATGATGCAGCCCAAAGTGTTCCACCACCTGGTAAACCGCTTCCAACCCGCTAACGCGATAACCCTGAATATCAAACATCGCAACTAATTCGGCTTCCGTAAGCCGCGCAAGAACTTCGGACGCTCGTTGTAGCGTCTCGCCAAGCTTTTCGATCAACGCAGCCGCCGGAACAACATCACGCTGCCCAAATTCCGCTGGCCGATCGCGCGTGTCTTCTGTCGCGCTAAACGGCGCTACCAGCCACTGCTGCACATTGCCATTCAGATGCAGCAACAAGTTCCCAATGCTGTTACTCGCGTGGTTGGGACGCCACCAAACCTGTTCATCCGTCAGGGACTCCACGCACTCACGCATCCGCGGCCAGTACTGCGTCAGCAACTTGGTGCGTGAAAACTCAAGAAACAAATTGCTCGGGTTGGATCCGGTCGCAGTCATCCATCTATTCCCGCGCGGCAACTGCCGCCACCGCGCGCTTCGGAATCGCTTTCAATCCTGCCTCGATATGCCGGTTGATGTCGCCCTTCGCCACTTCCGACGCCACGCGAATCGCATTCTTGATCGCATTCGCATTCGACGATCCGTGGCTCACAATGCAGACGCCCTTTAACCCCAGCAGCGGCGCGCCACCGGACTCCGAATAATCGAGTCGTTTCTTGAAATCCGCAAATGCGCTGCGTGAGAGCAAATATCCAACTTGCCGGGTGATTGTGGCCCGCAAGGACTCCTTCAACACGAACCGCACCAGATTCACCACGCCTTCGGAAATCTTCAGCGCCACATTGCCTACAAATCCATCGCAGACAATCACATCCACTTGTCCACCGTACAGATCGCGGCCTTCCACATTGCCCACAAAATTAAGAGAAAGCTGTTTCAGTAATTGGAACGAAGCTCGCGTCAGCTCGTTGCCCTTGGTCTCTTCCTCGCCAATCGAAAGCAGTCCCACCCGCGGCCGCCTCGCGCCAAACATGCTGCGAAAATAAATTTCGCCCATCACCGCAAACTGTTCCAGATTTTCCGGCGTGCAATCCACGTTGGCACCCACATCCAGCATGATCGATGCGGTACCCACAGCATTCGGAAACACCGCTGCCAGCGCCGGACGATGCACCCCCGGCAAAACTCCCAGGATCATCTTCGCCGCAGCCATGGCCGCCCCCGTGTTGCCCGCTGTGACAAACCCCGCCGCGCGTCCTTCCCGGACCAGGCGCAATCCCACATGAATGGACGAGTCCCGCTTGGCGCGCACGGCTTGCGCCGCCTTGTCGTACATGGTGATTTGTTCGCGGGCGTGTACGATTTCGATGGGCAGGCCACTATGCGGATGGCGATCCAACTCGGCTCGAATGACTTCTTCGCGGCCCACCAGCAACACTTTTACCCCGAGCTGACGCGCCGCTTGCAGGGCGCCTTCAATCTCAGGTTTCGGCGCCTTATCCGCGCCCATCGCATCGACGGCTATGACGCTCGGCATGCGTTTTCAGGAATGGCTTACTTGGATTCTTTTACAACCAGTACTTCGCGGCCTTTGTAGAAGCCGCACTTGGCGCAGGCGCGATGCGGTAGCTTGCGCTCGTGGCAATTCGGACAGTCCGAAGTCGTGGGCTTAGTCAAAAAATCGTGCGCCCGGCGCGTGCTGGTCCGTTTTTGTGAATGACGTCGTTTTGGATTTGGCATCTAAAATCTCTTTTCTTTTTCTAATTCTTTTCGAATTCTTCTTCGTATTTCTTTCTCTAATTCTTTTTCAAATCTAATTCTTTTTTGAACTTGATTTTCAAAGCTCGATCTTTATCTCTCCAGAAACCCGACCGCTGTTTGCCATGCTCTGCGGGAAGGGCACGACTTTAGTCGTGCCATCCGAACCCAAAAACACTGGGCTTTAGCCCCTGCGGCTTAATTCTTCAACTGCGTACGAATATCTTTCAAAGTCGACCAGCGCGGATCGTCGGCCTTCGCCACGCAATTACAAGGCTCCACGTTGCGATTCCTTCCGCACGTTGGGCACAGCCCTTTGCAATCCGGACGACACACAATCTTCAACGGCACCGCCAGCAATACCTGCTCCAGCAGCACATCCTTCAGCTCCAGCCCGGTCCCAGCATAGTAGCTGATTTCCGCCTCAGCCGCCGTCACGCTCAACTCTTCCTTGCCGTCGTCCGACCCCTCAGGCCGGTACAGCAAATCATAGCTGTTCGCCACCTCCGATACGACCGGCTCCAGGCAGCGCGCGCAAGGCACTTCCAGGGACGTGGAAAAATCTCCATGCACCCGTATATCCAGCAACCGCGCGTGGTTGCCATGCGTTTCTGGCACCAGCTCAGCCCGCCCAGCCGTTTTCAAAGGCGAACGCTGAATGCAGTCCGGACCAAGGTCCAGAGCCCCAGGAGGAAACTCCTCCACGAAATCCACGGGATGCAGTTCTAACTCGTGGATATCGAACAGCATAGCAAACCCCTTAGGCTCAATACGTTAGGTCAATCAATGTACGGGAGACCGCGCAGGACGGAACAAACCGTGAATAGACCAATTCCTAGGATAAAGGGCGGGGAAAGTAGTGTCAAGAAAACGATACGCCGACTGGAAGGAATGAGCTATTAGCCCATTACCCTGTCTGAAAAAAGTTCAGTATTTATTCTTACAAAAAATGCTATAAAATACGCAATAAATTAAATGTAGCTTATCGCTAGTTATTGTATGTATATGTAAATAAATGCATTAGTTAAGTTTAGAATAGATTATTCATTGTATTATTTTTTGCGATATAATTTGAAAAATGCACGCGATATCTTACGAAGTTCCCGCAGGCTGGATTCAGTACGATAAAGCGGAAATATTCAACGAACTGACCACCGCGAAGGCGGCAGTAATAGCCTTACAGACGATGCCGTTTCAACGTAGGTGGGTTGAAGAACTCCAGCAGATTCAGCTCAAGATGGAAGTAGCGGGTACGTCGCAGATCGAAGGCGCAGACTTCGCTGGCAATGAGCTAGACACAGCGCTCAGGGCGGAGACGGCGGAAGAGCTTCTCACTCGGTCCCAAAAACAAGCGCACGCCGCCGTGAAAACGTACAAATGGATTGCTGCTTTGCCGGACGGTGTGCCCGTTAGCGCGGAGTTGATTTGCGAAATCCATCGCAGAATCGTAGCCGATTGTGACGACGACCACTGTCCCCCTGGGCGCATTCGGTGGGCGGATCAAAACGTTACATTTGGAATGCCCAGGCACAGGGGAGCCATTGGCGGAAAGGAATGCGAGACAGCCTTCCAGCAATTGGCCCTTGAGGTCCAGACTACATTCAAAGGGCACGATCCCCTGATCCAAGCGCTTGCTTTGCACTATCACTTCGCGGCGATGCATCCATTTCTGGACGGCAACGGAAGAACGGCCAGAGTGCTAGAGGCCTTGATGCTCCAACGCGCCGGATTGAAGAACTCCCTGTTCATCGCGATGTCCAATTATTATTACGAGGAGAAACGGCCCTACCTCGCTACCCTGGCTGCGGTGCGTGCGAGCGCGCACGATCTAACGTCGTTCTTGCAGTTTGGGCTGCGCGGAATTGCCCAGCAAAGCAAGAGATTAACACTTCTCATCAAGAAAGAAGTGTGCAAACAGCTCTTCCGAAACTTAATGCATGATCTTTTCGTCCGACTCGAAAGTACAAGAAAGCGAGTTATCGTCAAACGACAGCTACAATTGCTAGAGAAGCTCCTGGATACAGACGGTGCGGTAGAGTTTACGAAGCTGGCTGACTCCGTCAGAGAGCACTATGCCAAGCGCAAAGTTCCTTATCAGGCAATTGCCAGAGATGTGAATCGGTTATGGGCCTTAGGGGCGGTAAAAATAGAAAAAGTGGAAGTGGATCCGAATAAGCCGCCTGTTTTTTCCATTGAGGTAAATTTAGATTGGCCCAGCACCATAACCGATACAGAGTTCTTTGCGAAACTGGAAAATCTGCCGAAATCGAAAACTTATGCTTTCCTTTCCACCTAAATTACACGGCCAAGCCGATTCCAGAGTCGAAGCGATCCGGCGCTTAGACGAGACTCCGCCCACAGAAGCCGAGCTCGAAGAGCGGAAGTTATTCTGGGAGAGGATACAACGCGTCCATCAGGAATTTGCCAACCGATCTTTCAAAGATTCGCGCAAATTCCCCACTACGGAAGAAATGCAGCGCGAGGATCGAGAACGCTAGTCCCATCATGAAACGAACTCCCCAACTCACCTTCGCTGTCCTGCTGCTGGTCTTAGCGCTCATCCTAACCGCATGGGTGCTGACTACTCCCGGAACCTTGCCGTTCCAAGGCAAATCGCAGACCACCCAGGCGAAGGACGCCCAAGCGCAGGGTATTCCGCCAGAGTTCGCCGTGGACAAGCGACCCCTCGTCGTCGCGCGCGATCTCGCTGCGTGGGCTGGCAGTCCTGAAGAGCAAGACTTAGCCGCTGAGGCGGAAAAGACCGCCGACCACGAAGTGGATCTCGACTTCGCCAGCGCGCTGCGCCGCGTGAACGTTCACCCGCCAGCGCCGTCCAAGGAAGCCAAAGAGCTGGAGGCGCGCGTCCAGCAGATGGAAATCCAGATCAAAAAAGATCAGGATCGCGCCCTTGATCTGAAGCAAAAGGCGGAAAAGGCCGGGCTAGGCGAAGGGAACATACAGGGGCAGTCCGAGCTCGCCGACGCCCAGCTTGCGCTTGACGAAGACGAAATCGCCGACGCCAAGGGCGAGCTCGAACGCGCCGGCGGTAATGTGCAAGCCAAGGTCGTCCACGCGCGCGAGGAGCACGAAGCGGCCGAAGGCGCACGCAGCAAGACGGTTTACGGCGGCGTGATCGCCAAACCGTCTGCATCTCCCAACAGCCTGCGCGCCCGGGTGCAGCAATGGAGCCAGGCGCGCTCCGCACAAGCTCAGATCCGGTCCGCGCAGCAACAAGCTACAGATGCCGTCGCCAACCTCGCCCACCAGCACGACGCGCTGGAAAAGAGAGTCCAGGAAGAGCAGGTAAAAAAGCAGTCGCTTGCGCAACAAGCCTCCAATAATGGAACAGATTCCTCCACCGCTCGCACTGCCAAGGAAGCCTCGGCGGCAGCATTGGTCTCCGTGCAGCAACTCTCCGAAGATCAGCGCGGCATGGCGGAACTCGACAAGCGCAGCCAGGATCATCAGGAACTGGTCAGTATCTACAGTCGCTGGATCGACACCGTCAAGCTGCAGCAGTGGGCCGCTTTCCACGCGATTCTGCAATCGCTGCTCTGGATCACGATCATCGCCTTGCTGGTGTACATCCTCAGCCGCCTCATTGAACGAGCTTTGTCGGACAGCACCATTTCCGACCGCAAGCATTTGTTGACCTTGCGCACAGTCATCCGCTTTGCACTGAAAACGGCGGGGCTGCTCGCCATCGTATTTACGATCTTCGGTGTTCCAGAACAAATGCCGACCGTTCTGGGACTTGCGGGTGCGGGTCTTACGGTGGCTTTGCAGGATTTCATCATCGGCTTCTGCGGCTGGTTCGTTCTCATGGGCCGGAACGGAATTCGCGTTGGCGATTTTGTTGAGATCAACGGCGTCGGCGGGGAAGTTGTCGAGATCGGCTTGCTGCGTACTGTAGTTCTGGAAACGGGAAGCTCGACCGGCTCCGGCTATCCCACCGGTCGCCAGGTTGCGTTCATCAACAGCTACGCGATCAAGGGACACTACTTTAACTTCTCGACTTCCGGCCAATGGCTCTGGGATGAGATGGTGGTGCAGGTTCCGTCCGGACAAGACACCACTCCCGTGGCCGACAGTATTCTCAAGATCGTTACCGAAGATACAGAAAAGAACGCGCGCCTGGCGGAGCAAGAGTGGCAACGTGTTACTCAGCACTACGGTGTAAAGGCGTTTTCAGCCGCGCCGTCCATCAGCGTACGCCCCGCTGGCACGGGGGTCGAGGTCGTCGTGCGGTACATCACCCGCGCGCAGGAACGCTACGAAGTTCGCACGCGCTTGTATCAGGCGATTGTGGAACTGTTCCAGGGGAAGAGGAGTGTGACGGTAGCAGGGTCTGAGCCGACGCTTCCCGGCAATGTGCCTGCGAGTTAGAGCGGCGGGCAAATCCAACGCAATCAGCACTACATCAGATGGAACCCAAGCGACAGTGCTACGAACATGGATGGCTGCCACAATTCGCGTGAACGCATATCACTTGCGGGCAGGAATGAACCCCAGAAAGACCAGTCCGACAAACCCCAAAATTAACACGCTATATTCGCCGTAGGCAGGGTTCCTAGGAACCACCGCAACAAGCCAAGCAGCTAGTCCGATCCAAAGAATCGGGCCGTAAAGACACAGGTTCCTTGCGCCTGTTCTTACTGACCATGCAGCAATTGGCGTCATGACTATCGCAGTGATCGTGGCGCCGATAAAGGCGACGGGAACCACGCCCGGAAGCATTAGCGTGCTAAAGGATAGGGACCTGAGGCACAGGCGGCAAATAGCAATCCAAGCGTCAGCGAGTAAATCCAATTGATCATTGCGGCCAACAGCACTCTATTCAGTAAACTCATTTTGACACATGTTCCTTATCAGGTTGGATGCGCTCGGCAACATGTTAAGGAGCCATACCCGTTCGAGGCTGTTCTGCCATCAGCATCCAAACTGCCGTAGATGATGATCCATGTGCAGCCACGCCCAACGCATCCATTCTTCGACCGCCATCTTGGCAAAAAAGGGATGCACAGCGGCGGCCACGCTCGCTGGCTGCTTTGCGAGTCGTTCCGTTAGAGAGATAAGAATCGAGCGGTCTTTCTCGAATTCCGCTGGCGGGGTACCGCCAATGTTCTGATCGAACTCAGGCATCGTCTTGATGCCGCGCGGCCAAGGTGCTGGAAGCGCCAGAGCGACCCACTTCATGACTGTGCGCTTGAAGAGATTACTCACGGAGCGGGCTTGCTTTTCCCCTAGGGCCAGGCGTGACGAATCGCACAAATGGCACACCATCTGGTGCGGCGACATCTTACCCCACGCTCGCGGACTGTCGGTCCGGAGTTTAGCCACACGCTCTAGCAGCAGTTTCTTGTCGTCAGGATTGGCGAGAGTATTCATCGCGCGGCCGCGAACTTACTTCTTGATCAATTCCTGCAGTTTGGCCGACGCCAAGGCGGCGAACTCAGTGTTGGGATTTTCCTTCTGGAGCTGTTCGTAAATGCGCTGTGCTTCCTTAGGCTGTTGCTTGGCGGCGTAAAGTCCCGCCAACTCCACTTGCGCGATCTGCTTCGAAACTGTGGAGGAAGGTTTGTCTGACAGTTGCTTGTAGATCTCAATGGCCTGCGTATCGCGATTGGTATCACGATACAGCGCAGCCAACGCCATCTTCGCCAACGCGGAAAGATCGTTGCTGCTCCCGTCAGCCGTCTGCTTCAGAGTTTTCTCGGCGTCAGTGTTGTCTCCCATGCCAATCGCGCTCAGGCCGGAGAAATAGCGCGCGAACTCGCCAGACTTAGTAAAGCTGTACTGATCGGCAATCGCCTGAAACTGTTCGTGAGCTTTCTTGGCGCGTTCGGCTGCGGAAGTGAAGCTAGGGAAGTCGGGCTGTTCCGGCGATCCCGCGGGCCGCAGCGGAGTGTTGTAGGTGCGCAACGCCTTATTCAACTCGGCGCTGGCAAGCTCGTTGCGATGGTTCAGATACAGCCATCCACCGATCGCCAATGCTGCTACCACCAGCAAAGCGGTTCCTACCTTGATCACGGTGCCACGGTGTTCCACGGCCCAGTGAGCGCTCTCCGCCGTCACTTCGCGGAAGCGATCTTCTTTCAGTTTATGTCGAACGTCTGCGCGCACAAAAATTCCTGTCTCGATCGAAATAAATTTAGGGCTGAATTACCTAGTTTGAGTTACCCGGCTACTGCGCCGATTCTTCGAGGATGCCCTGTTCCAGCTTTTCCTGGCACTCAATGCAGTGGCGTGTCCAGGGTACCGCATCCAGGCGCTTAGCATTAATTTCCTTGCCGCAGGAAATGCATTCACCGAACGTGCCTTCGCGCATCCGTTCCAGCGCTTTTTCTACCATAAGCAGAAGCTGGCGTTCGTTGCTGCTCTGGTGAAAAAGAAATTCTTTGGTATAAGAACTGGCAGCCTTGTCGGCAACATCCTGCGTAGCATCCTGATCGGCATCGCGACCGCTCTGCTGCGTACGCGACACAGTCTGCCGCAGGTCGACGCGACGTGCTTCTAACGTTTTTTTGAACTGCTCCAGCTTCTTCTTGTCCATCGACGTGATATTTCCCGGGGGCGGCTCTACTAGAGCCACGTCCCCCACAACCTCAAACGAAGATGATACGCGCCGAGCGGAAGCAGCGTCAACTTGAGCGGCGAAGTGGAGGGACAGGTGCAGGGAGCCCCCCGCCGACCGACGAACGAGTGACGATGCGCCAGAATCGCGGTATAGTTTTAGCGCGGCAGCTTAGCAAGCGGACGCACAATGGAGACCTCAGTCATGAGAATGGTTTGTAAGTCGCTGATGCTGATTTTTCTGCTTCTCGCGATTGCGGGAATTGCAAATCCGCAGATCGCAGTCGATGACGCCGTTTCCGCAAAAGTGGACGATGTCGTCCGTGCGCAACTGCGAAAACAGAAGATTCCCGGCATCGGCCTCGGCGTGACGCGCGATGGGAAGATCATCAAGGCCACCGGCTACGGACTCGCCAACGTGGAACTCAATGTCTCCGTGAAGCCGGAATCAATTTTCCAAACCGGATCGGTAGGGAAGCAATTTACGGCGACCGCCGTGATGATGTTGGTGGAGGAAGGTAAACTCGGGCTGGACGACAAGATCACCAAATATTTTCCTGAAGCTCCCGCAGCGTGGAAGGCCGTGACTGTCCGGCATTTACTTACGCACACGTCGGGCATCGCTGATTACGGCGGCGAGGAAAGCACGATGGGCAAAGGTGTGGTCAACTTTCGCCAGGACTACACGGAAGATGATCTCGTCCGCATTTTCTCAGCCATGCCAATGGACTTCCAGCCCGGCGAAAAGTGGAAATACAGCAACACAGGCTATGTGATTCTTGGCGTGCTGATTCACCGCGTCACCGGGAAGTTTTACGGCGATTTTTTGCAGGAGCGAATTTTTCATCCGCTAGGGATGACATCGACAAGAATCATCAGCGAGGTGGATATCATTCCCGGTCGTACCACCGGATATCGCCTGCTGAAGGGAGAATTGAAAAATCAGGAGTGGGTCTCGCCCTCGCTCAACACCACGGCGGATGGCGCGCTCTACACCAACGTGTACGACCTGGCAAAATGGGACGCGGCGCTCTACACCGAGAAGTTGCTGAAGAAAGCCAGCTTCGATCAAATGTGGACGCCCGTGAAGCTCAATAATGGAACAAACTATAACTACGGCTTCGGATGGGGTGTTCAGGAAGCGAATGGCCACCGCCTGCTGGCGCATGATGGAGCCTGGCAGGGTTTCACCATGAACATTTCGCGCTATGTGGATGACCGGTTAACGATTGTTGTCTTTACCAATCTCGACGAAAATAATTCTCGCCCGGCCGCGATTGCAAGGGCTGTAGCAGCGATCTATATCCCCGCACTCGCCATTTCAGAAAAGAAATGAGCGACTATTGCCTCGGCAACGGCTCCGGCAAATTTGCCAGCGCATAAGCTAACACGGCCGCAGCTGCCACGTTTTCCTGCAGCTCGTGCGGCACAATTTTGTCCAGCGTGTCGGCGGGTGTGTGGTGATAGTTGAAGTAAGTGCGACCATCCTGCATGATTCCAAATGTCGGAACACCAGCTTCGGCCATAGGTGAAATATCCGCTTCCACCTCTTCGGAGCTGACGCTGAACACATTCGCTCCAAATGTTGCCAGTATTTTTTCCAGCGGCTCAAGCTGGGGCAGAGCAGCGGCCGAAATCTTCGCGTTGAAACCCATTGGATGTCCCGCGCCTCGGTCGCTTTCAATCGCAGCGACATGGTTCGCAAGTTCTCCTGCATGAGCCTTCGCATATCCGGTGCCGCCGCGCAGACCGCTTTCTTCGTTCATCCAGGCAACCACGCGGACGGTTCTTTTCGGATGTAAGTGCAACCTCGCCATCAACTGTACCGCATCCATCGCAATCGCAACTCCAGCCGCGTCGTCAATCGCGCCAGTGCCAAGATCCCAGGAATCAAGATGCCCCGAAACGATCACAACTTGCTCCGGATGTTCTCTACCTTTCAAATCCGCAACAACGTTGTAGCCCGGAACTTCAGGCAGAAGTTGCGGCGTCAGGGTCAAATGCAAGCGCACGGTGCCTTGCTGCGCTAAATGTGAGATCAACTCAGCGTCTTCCGCACTCACCGCACCCGCCGGAATTCCAGCCGGCACGCTATAGCCCGTATGCGGAATGCGGTAGTCCGCCCCGCCGACGGATCGCACGAGCGATGCCGCGGCTCCCAGTTCCGCTGCTGCCTTAGCCCCTTGCCCGCGATACTGCACCGCTTCGCCGTAGGCGTCACGCCAATGTCCGCCCGCAGCTTTCCGCGTATCAAACTTCACGTTGAATAGCACGATCTTGCCCGCAACCTTATCCTTGCCTAGTGCCTTCAATTCGTCGAAGCTGCGCACAACCACCACTTCATTCGTCAATCCCTCTGGAGCCGTAGCCGTGCTTCCGCCCAGCGCCGTCACCACAACCTTTTGAATAGTTCCCGGAGTTTGACCAGGCCACGCAGCGAGCTCAGCCGTCTCTGCGCCACGGACCCAATGCGGAACCATCACTTGCTCCAGTCGCGCATCAAGACCGGCCTGACGCAACGTATCTATTACATGATGCGCCGCCGCATCGGCTTGCGGCGAGCCAGTCGGCCGCGCACCAATATTCTCTGTGAGGTACGCCACCTGCTGGTAGGCATACTCGCTGGATAGCGCGGCCTCGCGCAGAGTCTCGAGTTCGTGCACGAGCTCCGGAGCGTAAACCACCGCAGGTTCTTTCACCGGCACCATCGCCGGACGCTGCCCCCAAAGCATTTCAGAGACACATAAAAACAGAACACAATTCAGTTTGCGCATTATGTTGGGCGTAGCCTTTCGCCAGAAAAAACTTAAGAAAATAGAGTCCTTACGGAGCCGACTGCAGCACGGGCGCTGGATACTCCGGCAACTTATCCTTGCTGGCATCCAGACGCTTCACCTGCAATTCATCGAATAACAACGACGGATTGATAATCGACTGAGGCACCGCGCCGATGCGATTGGAGGCCTCAAGGTCATCTCCCGCTGCAATCACGTCACTGCGCACAGAACGCGTGTCGAGTTCGCCAAAGAGCCCACCTCGCACCAGTTCCTCGTGGCCATCACTCACCCAAACGCGGCGCAAAACACGCGGCGCAGATCGGCCCCCCATGCTCTCGACGAAGTAGCCGTATTTTAAATCGTGTTGTTTCGCCAGCTCGATCAACTTCTTCTTGAGTTCAGCCGCAGGCGTCGGCTCCGAAGACTCCACGATCAGAACGGCTGATTCAGGCCCGGGGGCGCGGCCCAATCCTGCGCGGCCGTGGCCGTTTGACTCCGGAAAATCTCGGATGGGCTGGCGGCCAATCAGATAATTCGCCAATTTACCTTTTTCAATCACGGAAACCCGCTGTGCGCGCACTCCCTCGTCGTCGACCGCATAATTCCCAACCAGCGTGCGGTCTTTGAAGGCCGTCATCGTCGGATCGTCTCTTACCGAAAGAAATTCAGGCAACACGCGACTCTTATATTCCGCCGACCACTGTCCTGTGGTCCGTGCAGGCGCCCCTAGCTGAGGTTTTTGCCCCAGCGCATTACGCCCAATTAAGTTGTCCACAATCGATTCCGCCGCCCCAGGAGCAAACAGAACGGGGCCGCGATAGTCTTCGTCAGCCACCGGCGCTTCCCGCAAGTCCTTTAAAGACGTCAGCACCTTGGCGGACTGTTCCAAAAATTTGTCACGCGATGGAAGTTCGGAAAGCCGCGTCGTCGCCCAATTCCAATCGCGATCCAGTCGCATGCCGTCCGCAGCTTGCGTTGATCCGTTCACGCGCAGAGCAAACACGGTCTTGCCTTCGCGAACCACACTCCCTTCCGTGTTTACAAAATAACGGTTAGTGGCGGAAGCTCGCAGGCTCGCTTCAAAATCTTGGACCTCCGGATCACGACGATAAAGCGCACTTGCCGCTTGCAGCGCCTCAATCCACGCCTGCGAATCGATTTCCAGTTTCACCAGCGGCAATATCGATTCCACCGGACTCGCCTTGGCAAAGTCATCCACGGGAATTTCTATATTCTTGTCTTTCAATGCGGCTTGCTTCTGGGAAAGCGCTTCGCCCGCTGTTTTATAGGCGCGATCGGTCGTCAACCAAAGCTGTCGCCGCAAGGCTTCCACGTCGTCTTCCACTGCTGCAATGTTGACGGTCCCTTCACCCTCTCCAAAGCAACTATCCTGCTTGTAGCTACCAACTCGAACCACCACGCGCAGCAGTCGAGCATGTGTTTTGTTCTGCAATCGCAACGCCCCAAACACGGTTTCCGCCGAGAACTCGTCCACATCGCCAATGCTGTATTCGATGTAATAAGGCGCGGCCACATCATCGAGCTTGAGCTTCGCCTTGGATCGGTTCAACTCTTCCAGCATCGCCCGCAGCACAGGGTCATTCGAGGATTTCGCCGCTTCTGTCCCAGCGCCCGCAGCAAATCCGCATATCGAAAACAGAACGAACAGCGAGGCAACCAGAATCCCCTTCATTGCCCCACCGCCTTGGCGCCTTTGTCATCTTTATCAAACCCGGGTGGAGGCAGCAACGGCGGCCTCATTCTCCCGTGTCCACGCTTCTGCACTTCAATTTCCGAAAACAACATCGACGGAGCCGCTGCCGAGACCGGAACACTGCCAGACTCCGCTCCACAAATTCCGTTGAACACCTGCTGCGTGTCTCCCGTTACAACAATCCGGTTCAGCGCCGCCAGCGGTGTCCCCACAATATCCACGCCACGCACTAATTCATCCGGCTTGCCATCCGGATAAACCTTCCACACCATCACCGGCAGAATTTGAAACGCTTGCGGAGAGAAACGCGTCGTCAAAGTAAATCCACCCTGAATATCTTCGAAGTAAAGCCCGTAGGCCTTACCTTGCTTCTTAATTTCATCGATCAACTTCTGCCGCATTTCGGAATCTTTCACCGTGCGCGTCGAACTCACAATCAGGTTTCCCTGCCGCCCGGTCTCCATCAGCCCCGCCTGCGATCGACCGTGGCCATTCGACTTATCGAAGTGATTGATCGGCATCCGCGACATCAGAAAATTCTTCAATGTCCCGCTCTGGATCAATTCCACACGGCTCGCCGCGACACCTTCATCGTCAAACGCGTAGTAGCCCGCCAGTTCCACACCATTCAATACCCGCATCGTCGGATCGTCTGCCACACTCAGAAATTCCGGAAGCACCGGCTGCCCAACCTTCTTAGTAAATGTCTGCCCTTCCTGCTCATCGCGTTGCCGATGTCCTTCCAACCGGTGACCCAGTACTTCATGAAAAAACACGGCCGCCGCACGTCCCGAAAGCAGAACAGGTACCGTTGCCGGCTCACTCAGCGGTGCAGCTCTCAAATGCTGAATATCTGCCGCCATCTTCTCAATCTTCTTCGTGACCTCAGCCTCCGAAGGCAGCTTGTTCGCCGAAGTCGCCTGAAAAGTCTCCACCCGCATCAGGTCCATACCATCTTCCGCATGCGTCGAAGCCGTAATCACCATCCGAATCATCGCCGATGATGTAACCACGCGGCTACCTTCCGTCGAAACAAAATAGGTTGTCGACTTCTGCGCTACCAACGTCACATACGACTCTTCCACTTCGGGATATTTCCTGAGCAATCCGGAATACCGTCGCGCCTGTTCTTCCCACTTCTTCTGGTCAACTCCCAGCGGAGCGGCTTCCCCCGTAACGCTCTTCTGCGCAGCCTCTTCTGAAAAGTCCGCCGACGTATCTTCTTCCTTCGCGCGAACCGCCGTCTGCGTCTTCACATTCAGGAACGCCCGCTGCGCCTTGCGATACCCCTCGTACGTCAGCTTCCATAGCACACGCGCCGTCGCGTCCGGATCATCTCCGAGCGGCAACAAGCCGGACTCGATGCCCGACGAACGATTTTCGTCATGCGTGTTGTCCAGCTTTGTCGACCCCACCCGTGTCTGCACATCTGCTTGTCGCGCACGCAATTGTCGAGAATTCAACAGCGCCCCCTCGCTCGCCGTCACCGCAGTAAGCTCGTTGTCGGTTACCGAATAACTCAGGAAATAGGGAGCCGGATCCCGCTTGCCAAGTTCAGTCTTGGCGCGACCCAATTCTTTTTCCATGGCGGAAAGCAGCGGTTGCGAAATACCGGCCTGCGCGGAAGCCAACTGCCCAGCAAAATTGAAAGCAAACTGAAGGACTGCTAGACGAAACAACGCGGATATCATGTCCTGTGCAGTTTATACGAACCCAACCTAGCGCGGACACTCTTGTCCGCGCTAGGTTCTTGTTTCTAACCTTGCGGATACAGGAAACACGAGGGTGCCCCGTCCTTACTTTCGCGCTCTATGCGAAAGAGGGCGGGAAGGAAGAATTTATCCCCATAAGCGTTTTGGGGGAAAACTGGAGCCCCGCAATCTTCCGCGGGGCCACCACAAAAAGAGGCAAGGAGGCGGGATTCAGCTCAAGGAAGGCGCAACAGCATGCCGTTCCAAAATGTCGAAGCGGCACAACGGGAACGTTCGAGGGTATGGGAAAGGAGTCATTGCAAAGTACGGCCTCTTTTTCTACAGAGAGTGGATGCACCTGTTGCGCCAAACTCCAGACGAGTTCGGGCTCGTAGCCGCCAACCTCTAACGCATTGAAAACACGAGCGTTCGCACTAGATCGACAGCGGCGTCCAAGTATCGTAGAAAAACTACGGGTGCAGCCATCTGCACAAGTGTAGACCCCAAAATCAGCCAAAACCCCTGCAGGGCGGGCATTCCCGCCGGCCGCCGTTGATCCTGTAGGGCGGACACTCTTGTCCGCCGCACTAAGGCCTGTGTGGCGACGGAGCTTGCTCCGTCGGCGGTCACCTTACCTTCTGCAATTGATTCCCTTCGCGCCAAACGGTGCAGTTCAAGCTACTGAAACGGAGAGTTCATGGCAACTCCAACCGCGGACAAGAATGGCGCCATCGTAGTCTCCGCCCTGCGCGCTCGCGCCAATTTCGGCAAGCTTCTCCGCCGCTTAGACGACGAACGCCGGTCCCTGGTGATCGAAAAACGCGGCACCCCGAAAGCCGTGCTCCTCAGCATTCGCGACTATGTGAGGCTCGCCGCGCCCGAACCCGAGATCCTCAAGCTTATTGGCGAGGAATCCGAACGGAATGGCACGAACCAACTGACAGCCCGCCAAATCGATCAGGTCGGCAAGGCTTCGAGAGCTACCCGTAAGAAGCGGTAATGCTGCCCCTTCGCCTTGTAATCGACACCAACGTCATCGTTTCCGGAGCTCTTCAGCCCAAGGGACTGCGCGTACCGTTCTTCTTCTGCGATCACAAAGCCCGCGCGGCTCTATATCTCCCACTTAATTCTGGATGAATATAGCGAAGTGTTAGCGCGTCCAGAACTGGCCATCCGGAAGGGCCTGCGACAGCAACTCTTGCAACTCATCAAGAACCGCAGCCACACCGTGGTTCCGTCACGGCTTCTCGAAGTAACCAGCGATCCCGACGACAACATCTTCCTGGAATGCGCCGATGCAGCCCGCGCCGACTATCTGGTCGCCGGCAATTTAAAACACTTCCCAAGATTCTGGAAGACCACTAAAACCATCACGCCCCGCGAATTCATCAGCCTGGCCGCGCCCCATCTAACTAACTAAACACATGCTCGTGTAGGGCGAGCATTCCTGCTCG
>JANXUC010000093.1 GCA_025352065.1 Acidobacteriaceae bacterium
CGTGCATGCACCGCTCGCAAGGGCACTGCATGACCATGGGCACGGCCTCGACGATGGCCTGTCTTGTGGAAGCCCTCGGAATGGGCATGCCAGGGAATGCGGCAATCCCCGCAGTGGACGCACGCCGAAACCTTCTTGCCCGCGAGGCTGGCCGCCGCATTGTCGAAATGGTGAAGCAAGACATCGTCATGTCGAAAATCCTGACCCGTCATGCTTTGGAAAACGCCGTGAGGGTCAATGCTGGCATCGGCGGTTCCACCAACGCCGTTATCCATCTCATCGCTCTCGCGCGCCGCATCGGCCTCGACCTGAGCCTAGACGATTGGGACAGCTTGGGGCGCGGAGTACCTTGCCTGCTCGATATCATGCCCTCCGGGAATTTCCTTATGGAGGATTTCTTCGAGGCGGGCGGTTTGCCAGCCATCCTCCGAGAGCTCGGCGAACACGGTTTGTTGCACAAGGACGCACTGACCGTGAATGGACGCTCCCTCTGGGACAACAACAAGGACGCGTCGTGCTGGAATCGGAACGTCATTCACCCGTTCGACTCACCGTTCAAGCCTAATGGTGGTATTGCCGTGCTGAAGGGCAACTTGGCACCCGATGGCGCAGTTTTGAAACCATCTGCCGCGTCCCCTGCGCTGATGAAACATACCGGGCGAGCGGTGGTGTTCGAGTCGATCGAGGATCTTCGAGCGCGTATCAACGACGATGCTCTCGACATCGACGAGAATTGCGTCATGGTCCTGAAGAATTGCGGACCAAAAGGATATCCGGGCATGGCGGAAGTGGGGAACCTGCCTCTCCCGCCCAAGATATTGAAACGGGGAATCACCGACATGGTTCGCATCTCCGATGCACGCATGTCGGGCACGGCCTATGGAACTGTGGTCTTGCACTGCGCACCGGAAGCGGCGGCAGGCGGCCCGCTAGCCCTAGTCCAAAACGGCGATCTGATCGCGCTCGATGTGGATGCCCGCAGCCTGTCACTTCTCGTGGACGACACCGAACTGAAGCGCCGACGCGCGGCCTGGCAGCCTGCCGAGCCGCATGCCACACGCGGCTACGTTAAGCTTTATGTCGAGCATGTGCTGCAAGCGAATGAGGGAGCCGACCTCGATTTTCTAGTGGGTGGCAGTGGCTCCGGCGTGCCGCGCGACAATTTCTGAGAGGCGTCGGCAGCCATCGGCTTGAACTGGGCAGTCGCGAATCGATTTGTAATCGATAGTTAAGGGAGAAGATAACCATGATGAACCGGCGAGGAGCGCTCGTGGCAATGGCGGCCGCAACGTTCGGCGCAGTACCTTCCAGCGCTGCGCTGGTAAGGCTTCTTCAATCGGGTCAGGCGCAGACTCAAGGCGCTGCGTCCGGCAACCCAACAAAAGATCCTGTCAAAGATGCTATAGACGAGCGTCTTCGCCAGGATCTCGCCCGGCTTGCCCCCCGCGCAAATTCGGAAGAAGGCGTCCCCGTCTTGCTGGCCTGCGAAGATCTGGTAGTCGATAAGCCGTCGCAAAAGTCGACGGTTACGTTGACGGCCTTCAACGCAGCTCTCGCCTCCGATTTTCGCAAGACCAGCGAGGCTTGGCAGCGCATACATCCGGATGCCGCTGACACTGACGTGGCCAAGCTCATTGAAGTGCTGGCTGTTCGTGACTTCGCCAATGGCGGGACGGAACAAAAACAGTGAACCCTTCTTCTACTTTCGCCGAACGCGCCACCACCCTCGGAGAATTATTTGCGAGCCACCCAGTCATCCGGGCCGTCAACTTTCACAACACCTCCCGCGCCCAGGCCGAGCGCTATGATCGTCAGTTGGCGCAGTACAGCCGCTCTTTCTCTTCCGTGAATCAGGAGGAACTTGAGGAGTACCTCACCACCGGGAAATGGAATAAGCCGAAACCGGGCCTGATCGTTTCAGTCTTCGAGGGCTATCGCAACAGCTTCGAGGTGCTTACGCCCTTGATCGAAAAATATGGCTTCATCGGCTGGTATTGGGTCATTACGGGATTCATCAACGCTTCGATTCCCGATCAGCGGACGTTCGCGGAGCATCACGACATCGATATGTTAACCCATGAGTACGCGGATGGGCGCTATGCGCTCACGTGGGATGAGTTGCGCCAGCTCGACAAAAGGCACGTCATCGCCTGTCATACGCGGTCTCATACGCTATTGTCGCAACTGGAGCCAGAAGTTCAGCGCCAGGAAGTGGTCGGTTCGCAGGAGGATTTCAGGAAGAATCTTGGCCATCCGGTGCGGGCGTTCGTCTCGCTGACCGGTCCTGCCTATGGCGAAAACTCCGCTACGGACAGCTTGATTGATGCCGCTGGATACGACTTCGTCTTCTCTAACTTCCGCATTCAGCGCATACGCGCGAAAAACAGCAACCCATCCAGCAAATAGTTTTTTAAGGAGTGGAAAGCGAGACAATGCCACCAGCAGTCGAAGCTTTCCACGGCAAATGCCGAATCGAATTTTAACTGAATCTTCTAAGCGGTCCCTGCTGTAATCGTCTCCAGCCCATGCCCGTTCGGACCGCTCTCGCGAATCCGCAAGAGAATGGTGAACACAAATCCGGCCACGCCAAGAGTCGAGAAGATTAACAGGCCGAGCCTATATCCGTGCGGATTGCCCAGTCCCGCGTGCTGGTAGTCATTGGCCTTGCCGATCATCAGGTTGAGCGCGAAAAAGCCCATTTGCTCAATCAACGTCATCAGAGCGTAAGCCGTCCCCAACCTGCTCGGGTCCACGATATAAGCCACTGAAGGCCACATGACCGCCGGAATCACCGAGAAGGCTACTCCCATCATGCAAAGAGGCAGAAAAAGCGAAACATTCGTGTATCCCATCAACAGATAAACCGGCATCAGCAGCATCGAGGCGAACATCATCAACGATGCGCGCCTCCCGATTTTGTCGGAGAGCAATCCCAGCAAAGGAGTCGCCACCATTGCGGAAAGCGGCAGCAGGCTAGCGAACATTCCTGCCTGTTTGTGCGCCAGCACGCGCGCGGCTTCCGAGGCGATTAAGCCACCGTGCAGGGCCAGGATTCTATTGGTGAAGAAGTCAATGGCGAACGTGCGAAAGGGAAAGATCGCCGAGTAAAAAGTCAGGCAGATTCCCACCACGAACCAGTAAGAGGGATTGAAACGAAGCGTCTGCCTGAAGTCCAATTTGCGCTTGGCGTTCGAAATCGGCAGCGCAGATTGGTATCGTGCTTCAGCCCGGTTTTCCAGCGCCCAATAGACTCCCGAGCAAACTACCGCAAGCAGTCCGGCACCGACGGCAAGCAGTAAGGGTCCTTGCCAACTCGGCTCACCCGCCGGGCCATTCGGATAGAACACTTTGTTGGCCCATGTCGGCGAGTTGTCGGAGGCCACGGAGGCCAGACGCGCAATCGTGATCTTAATCCCGAAGGCAAAGCTCAGCTCTTTACCCTTGAACCACTTGGCGATCACCGTTGTGGCTGCAACAACCAGGGACTCGCCTCCCAAGCCGAGCACGGCGCGCCCGGCGATCATCATGGCAGGATGCCCGCTGACGGCGGTGAGCGCTGCTCCTAGGCAACAGATTAACGCAAAGAACGTAATCGCCTTCTTGGTGCCAATTCGATCGATAACGATGCCGCCGATGAGCAGGGTAAGTATCGCGGTTACCGCGTAAGCGGAATTAAGCCAGCCAAACGTCGTCGCAGAAAAACCCAGCCTCTGAATAAAAATGCGTTCCAGCGGATTGATACTGTCATACATGTAGTAATTGCCACCCATCGTCAGGCTGACGAACAGCAGCACGATCCAGCGGTAAAGGCGGGATGGTTCGGGTCGAGTCGTTCCAAGTCGAGTATCAGCAATCATTAACGCACTCATCTCTCAACGCAAGGATGTCTCTCTGCGATATTTGTTCTTGTTACAGAACCACTGTGAAGCCGTGAAGACGGACGACTAGTGAGCCTTCTCCTGCGCTCCTGCTACCGGCATATACTTTGCAAACCAGTCTGCTGCCCGCTCCATAAGATCGATACGATTCTCATACTTCTCGAAACTGTGGCCTTCGCCCGGATACACGACCAACTGGGTGGGAGTGCCGAGTTCTTTCAGAGCGTGCCAAAACTCAAACGATTGCGGCGGAGGCGCTTCCTCATCCCTTTCTCCCACCACCAACAAGGTCGGCGTCTTCACCTGCTTCACGTAGCTAATCGCTGAGTTGCGCATGTAGGCGGACGGATCGTCGTAAGCCGAGGCTCCGTAGTAGAAATGCATCCACTTATCGATCTGGTTTTGTCCGTAGTAGCTAAGCAGGTTACTGGCTCCAGCTCCAGCCACGGCGGCGCGGAAGCGACTGGTTCGTCCGACGGCCATCATAGCGGTGGAAGCTCCATAACTCCAACCAATAATCCCAACCCGCCGTGAATCCACCGGGTACTTCGCTGTCACCGCATCGACTCCGGTCACGATGTCGCTGACATCGCCAAAACCCAACTCCCGCCGATTGGCTTGCGTAAATTTCTCGCCCTGTCCAAAGCTGCCACGTGGATTGGGAAGAAAGATGAAATAGCCGAGATGGGTGAACGACGTAATTTGAAAGTCCATGGACGCGACCGAGGGAACCTGAATCCACGCAGGCCCCCCATGCGCAGACACCAGCATCGGATATTGTTTTTGGGGATCGTAGGGCTGCGGAAAAAGAAGCCATCCCTGGATTTGAAACCCGTCATTTTGCCATTTTATGTCTTCCCCATGGCTGGGTGCGACTACATCGGCGACGTGTTCATTGATGCGCGTCACCTGTGTCCACTTTCCAATAGGGCCAGCCCACACCTCAGCAGGTTGGGTCCACGACTCGCGCACCCGCACCACCGAGGTACCTGCAATGGAAAGGCTGGAATCTTCCAAGCTCGCGTGAATCGATTCTGCACCTTGCCACTTTGTATCTGTCTTCCCGCTGCGTAGATTGAGGGTGCTGATGGCGACGGAGCCGCCTTCATACTCCGTGAACAGAAGGGTGTCTGAAGACGCAAACTGGAACCATACCGGGGAAGACTTGCGATCACGGGTTAAGTTACGAGCCTCTCCGCCGGCGCTGGGGAGCCAATAAATCTCTCCCCCGGTGGCTCCCTCGTCACTCATAAGTCCCGCAATGAAAGCAATGCTTTTACCATCTGGAGACCAACGTGGCAGCGCTATTTGAAACTTCGGCTTATAGATTGAGCGGCCCTCAGACTCAGTGACGGCCTGCGTGTAAAGTTCAGCGACGTACCAGTTGTCGTCCCCGGGAGGCGGTGCCGCGGTATAAGCGATGGAATGGCTTTCAGGAGCCCAGTCATACTCAAAAACAGTGAGCGTAGGTGGCGAGAATATGTGAACTTCTCCGCTTACTGGATTGACCAGGGCAATGCGCTGGCACTCAAGTTGTTGCAGGTCGTCAATTACCCCGGTTTGAGGGTTGCCCGCCGCCAGCGGATTCGGTGCACGGCTGGCGTGATCTACGAAAAGGAGCGCGATCGTCTTGCCGTCAGGAGACCACTTGGGCCGTGACAAATATCCAATAAGATTCGTGATCCTCTTTGACTCGGCATCGGGGTTGAGATATGCGAGGAAAAGCTGCATCTGGCCCAAGCTATTGCAATCGGAAAGAAACGCGAGTTGCGAACCGTCCGGGGACCAAGCGGGTTCGGCTTCGCGGCATGCATTGTGGGCACCATTTTCGCGGGGAACAGCAACACGCAGCGGTGAATCCGGCTGGGCGATGTATCCGACAAAGAGGTCTTGGCCGCTTTCTTGGCCAGTTCCCGCGACTGTGTAGACAAAGCGCTTTCCATCCGGGCTGATGGCCGCCTGTGAGATCGCCTTCACAGAAGAGACACTACGCTCAATCTCGGCGATCCGACCTCTCAAGGGCTGATCGTCGGTGGCTAGGTTGAGAGCTTGCGGAGAAGCGGTTTGCGCCAACGCGAGGGAGGGGAAGGCCAGGGCAAACGCGAGACTTAAGTCGCGCAGAACGACGAGTGACCGATGATCGGCAAAAATCAAAGCGCGAAACGACAATCAAAATCTCCTCGGCAGCAATTCGGTCAGCGTGAAAGCCCGCGTCGTCCGATAATTCTCGGGACCAACTCGGGTACTGAATCCTCGACAGTGGACTGCAATTTATTTATGCAAGGGATTTCAGAAAGGGCTTGCACACTATTATACCCCGTGCTACGCTTGTCAAATCTTAAAACCTGCTCCCAGTGATCGAGACATCCATGAGGCTTTTGAAAGCACTGAGCTCTTTTGTCCGCCCATTTGTCGAAGAGGACATCCGCCTAGCTGGGGCTGGCGTAACCTCGGATTCCACGTCGACAGCGGTCCGGTCGTCGGTTTAATGTGCGACAGCGGCGACGCCCTCATTTATCCCTTTGCTGTAAACAGTGTACTGAATCTAAAGCAGGCACTGACCCGTCGTTTGAGAGGCCCATCTATGAATTTCACGAGAACTCGCGTGGTTGTAGAATTTGCATTTTCCCGAACCACTCTCCTGCTGCTGAGCCTCGTAATGGCGAGCGGTATCTTTGCATCCGCCCAGTCAGTGCTCGGCACCATCTCCGGAACGGTTCATGATAGTTCCGGGGCGGTAATTCCCAACGCCAAAGTAGTTCTCCATCGCATCGAGACAAACACGGATCGTAGCGTGGCGGTGGACGAGTCAGGAAACTACACCGCGATCAACGTGGAGGCTGGCACATACGACATCACCACGACTGCGATGGGCTTTTCGTCCGCCGTCGGCAAAGGAGCGGTACTCATCGCCCGCCAGCAGCTCCGCTATGACGTAACTTTAAGTGTCACCGCCGTCGCGCAGACCGTCGAGGTCAACGCCTCCGATGCTGGCGTGATCGACACCCAAACCTCGCAGATTTCCGCCTCGCTCACACCCGAATTGGTCCTGGACCTGCCGGCAAATTACCGCGGTGCCGGGTCCACCTCGCCGCTCAATGTAATTCAGACCTTGCCGGGCGTCCAGCCTGACACCTCCGGCTACCCGCCAGCTCCCTCCACTCACCCTCAGCCTAGCCTCAAGTTTTCCCTACATGGGGGATTGCCTTCGCAAACCGAAGTGACCGTGGACGGCATATCCGCACAGAACACCACCAACAACAACATCCAAAGCGACGCCTTTCCCTCTGCGGAATCGGTGGCGGAAATTCGCGTTGATGGAGTCAACAATAACCCTGAATACGGACAGCCTGGCGAGATCACCACCGTGACCAAGGGCGGGACCAACCGTCTACACGGCTCCGCCTACGAATACCATCAAAATCAGGCTCTGGACGCCATACCGTACGGCACCGATCGCGCGAACAAGCCGCACAAGGTAGCCAACGACTTTGGCTTTAGTTTCGGCGGACCCGTAGTCCTTCCGCGGCTCTACAATGGCCGCAATCGCACGTTCTTTTTCGCCGCGTTTGAGGGGCTGCGTTATCCCCAGTCCAACGTGCTGCAAGCCAAGGTTCCCACGGTGGCGATGAAGCAGGGCGATTTCTCACAGGAGACCACAACCCCGTTAACCAACCCCTTCACCGGCGGGACCTACGCCAACAACATGGTGCCCGTCAATGCGAGTTCGGCGACTTTTCTGCAGTTTTATCCCGATCCCAATATCGGTCCGCCCGGCGAAACGCTGCACGATGCCATTGCCGCCCGGGGCTACAACTACCTCAGCACCCGGCGAGATAACATTAGTTCGAATCAGGCTGATTTCCGGGGCGATCAGACTTTCAGCTCTCGCGCTTCGCTATCGGGCCGCTACACCTTCAAGAACATCAATCAGCTTCAGCCTGCCGACCTTGCGCTACCCAATAGCACAGCCTTCGCGAAGTATAAAATCCTCGCAGCAACGTTCGGTTATGCCATGACTCCGCAGTTGGCCAATGAGTTTCGCTTTGGTTTTACGTTGGAGCGTGACGGTAACAGCAATCCCTTCAATGGCCCGGCTTTTCTGGCCACGACCAACCTCAACGGAGTTTCGCCAGCTTTCTTTAACGGCATTCCGCACGTAAACTTCAATGTCGTAACCTCGGTTGGCTCACGCCTTGGCTTTGAAGAGCGGTCGCGCATATTCCAGTACGTCGATAACATCACGTGGCAGCGCGGTAATCATCTCCTACGGTTTGGTGGAGATATCCGTCACCTGAATGCATTTACGGAAGCGGGCGGCGCCACCGTCTCCGCCAACTACGGCAACTTTTACTTTAGTTCGAGCGCTCCTACAAGCACCGGACAAGAATTCGCCGATTTCCTGATCGGTGTGCCGCAAACGTCGCAGACCAGCGTTATCAGCCAGGACAATAACGGCGTCACTACTTCCTACGCCCTTTACGGCCAGGACACCTGGAAGGCCACGCTCAACCTCACTCTGAGTTTTGGTCTCCGGTATGAACGCCACCCCGCCCTGAAAGCCACAAACGGACTGGCGGGCAACTTCGATCCGTCGGTGCCCCAGACGGGCCGCCTGGTCTTTCCCGCTGGCTACGCCAGCACCCTTTCAGTGCAGGAGTTGGCCAATGTGAATGCTTGCATTACTCCCGGAGTCAATAATCCATACGCCAACAACCAGCCGGGGGCCAATGGTGCGCCGTGCACGCCGATCGTCACAAATAGGCAAGCGGGTTTACCCGACGGGTTGCGGCAAACGCCAGCATTCCGTTTCATGCCTCGTTTCGGTTTCGCCTACCGTCCGTTCGGCAATGATCGTACCGCCATCCGCGGCGGCGCGGGATACTACAACATAACGACGACTGGCGCGTTGTTTTACGCCCTCACTCAAACCCTGCAATCCAACTTGCAGAACTTCAACAATTCCATCGTCCCATCCGGCGGACCGGCGTTTTCGTTCCCGAACACAAACACCAATACCAACACGTTCACCCCTAGCCTGGGCAGCCTGTATTTCTACAGCGCCGTGGATACGAAATGGCGCGATCCCTACTCCCTGCAGACGAATCTTTCCATCGATCACGACTTTGGCCATAACATCGGCGGTCGTATTTCCTATGTCGGCCTGCACACCTGGCACCTGGTTTGGCAGCCGCAGTTCAATCAGCTCAAGAAATCATCAACCACGCCGTCCAGTGATCCGAGCCGCGCTTCGGAGATTCCTTTCCCGAACTTCTACCAGATCACCGATCGCAGCACTTCGGCCCAGGCTGACTACCACGCTCTCGAAGCGGAGCTCTCGCATCGATTCGGCAATGGGCTGTCGTTTGACAGTTCCTACACTTGGGCTAAGAACCTTTCCGACAATCAGGGCAGCTACGGAAGCTTTAACGGAAGCGCCTTTGTGGATGAGCAAGGCGGATATAGTCCTACCGACAGCTTTAACCGCCACATCGACTACGGAAACGTCAGCGCGACACGGCGTCATCGCTGGTTGAGCACCGCGATTTACGAGTTGCCGATCGGGCGCGGCCGGCGCTTTAGCTCCGGCATGAATCGGTTTGCGGATATGGCTTTCGGTGGCTGGCAGCTCAGTAATATCTTCCTCTACCAGAGCGGCACCTTTCTGACGGCATTTATCCCTAATGGCTTCATAGATCCTTCCGGCACGGGCTCTGGCATCGCGCTCGGGGGAGCTTCGCAACGGCCAGATGTCACGGGTAATCCCAACAGCGGCAGCCACAATCGAAATCACTGGTTCAATAACAACGCTTTCTCCTGCCCGGGGCAGACCGGGTACGCCTCGATTGCCACTTGCAATGTGGGCGTTGGTTCGGCTCCCATTGGCCGATTTGGCAACGAGAGCGTGGGTGATCTGGTTGGGCCGGGAACGGTCAGCCTCTCCACCGGCTTAAGCAAATCCTTCACTATCGTAGAAGGCGTCAGGCTGCGGGCGGAGGGCACCTTCACGAACGTGTTGAACCACACGAACCTGGCCGATCCGCAACTCGATGTAACCCAAGCCAGCTTCGGGCAAATCACGCAAGCTCGCGGTTCCGATTTCGGCGGCAATCGCACGGGCCAGCTGTCCTTAAAGTTGGAGTTTTAAGCTGGCGCTAAAATCGAGGTGAAAAGGCTCGCCCGCTCGTTCGCGGGCGAGCCTTTCAAGAAGGTTTTCGCGCACGCGGTTCCAAGAGCAGCTCTATCAGTCGGTAACTCGCGGTGGAAGGCTCACACAGATCCCCAGCATGAGCGATCCCAGCATGATTGAGGCGAAGCCCACAAACGTCCGCTGGTGGATCATCGCGATGCTCACCGGATTCGCCTTCGTCAGCTACCTGCAACGGATCAACATCTCAGTCGCAGCCGAGTTGATGGGGCCCGAACTACATCTCTCGAAAATCCAGCTCGGGCAGATATTCAGTAGTTTTCTAATCGGCTATGCCATTTTTCAGATCCCAGGCGGCCTGTTTGCGGATCGCTTCGGGACACGCATCACGCTTGCCGTCTCTGCCGCTCTGTGGGGCGTCTGCACAATTTTTACGGGCTTGATACCGACCCCACTGGGCACTGCGGCGGGTACCACTTTCATGGCTTTGTGGCTGGCGCGATTTTTTCTGGGTAGTACGGAAGCCACCACGTACCCGGTTGGCGCGCTCGCAGTCCACAACTGGATACGTCCGCCCGGACGAGCCTTCGCAAACTCCTGGATGTTTGCCGGTACATCGTTAGCAGCCGCCTTCGCGACTCCTTTTGTTTCCTGGCTCATGCTCCGTATGGGATGGCGGTGGGTGTTTTTCGTCACATCGCTGCCGGCGTTTGTTGTCGCGCTCGCATGGTG
>JANXUC010000028.1 GCA_025352065.1 Acidobacteriaceae bacterium
GCGCCCCGGCTGGCGCAGGTGTTCCAAACGTCAGAATGTAACGCTTTCGTTCTGTGATGGCACGCTCGCGAGTAGTCCGCAACAGCATGAGGGCGTTGTCATAGGCGCCGTTCACGCGGGCATCACGGAGCGCTGGCTGTACGCTCATGAACGTGACTCCACTGACAATGAGCACGAGCGCCATGACGATGACCAGTTCGAGCAGCGAAAAGCCTGCTACGCCATTCGAAATTCGGCCACGGCGGAATCCTCGTGGTTTTCCGGGATGTGTATGCACTCTGATCGTCTTTTTCTCAATCATGACTTTCTCGGTCATGGAACTCCATTGGAGCCAGACGGCCAAACCCGTTTGACTCTGCGCACGCTTACGTGCGCCGCTAGCCTCAACTGCTTGAGACTATCGGAGACGCACTGGGCAGCGTCAAAGCACTAAAGTTATTTCAGTTTTGTCCTTTGGTAAGTAAGCGCCGTGTGGGTACCAAAGTGGCATTCCAAAGGAATGGCGCTAAGCGGCTGAAAGCGCAGCCTTTGCGGGATCGGCTGCTGGTTGCCTCCGCGAAGGCGCTGGCAGTCGGAGTACCCCAGTAACTTGTTGGGAGTCACCGAAGGCATTTATGCTCGCTTCCAGTATGCAGCTGTTAGCCCTCATCGTGTCTCCGGACCAACGGAGCGTTAGCCTGTTACAGGAAGTCCTGCGCGAACTGCACGTCAAGGCCGAGATCTGCGAGTCCGCTACAAAAGCCGATCTCCTGCTGCGGACCCGGTCCGTGGATGCCGTGCTGCTGGACGGCGATATGCGGGACGTGGCCACTTTGATTGACGCGCTGGCGCAGCGCAAAGACGGGCATCAGCCCCGGATCATTGCTCTCCTGGATGCCAAAGCGGATTCCGGAGAAGCGTTCCAGATCGGCGCGCATTTTGTCCTATACAAGCCGATTTCCAGAGATCGTGCGCTGGTCAGTCTGGAATTCGCCTTCCGTTCCGCGGGCAAAGACCGCCGAAGCCAGGACCGGCAGCCCGTTCACCTTGCCACCAAGGTCAGTTGCGGAGCTGCGGAATCAACCCCCGTGACCCTTCTGGACCTCAGTCCAAGTGGTACGACTTTGCTGGCGCAGAGACGGCTGCCTTCCGACAGCAAGTTGTATTTTGAGTTTCAGGCGCCCGGGCAGACCGCCATCGTCCGAATGTCCGGAAATCTGATTTGGCAGGACTTGCAAGGGCGCGCGGGAATTCGGTTTGCCAACGTCCCGGCGGCTTCCCGCAAGATGCTTGAGAACTGGCTGCAAACGAACCAGATGGTGGAATCCGAGCCCTCCGTGGAAGAACAAATTGAGGTGGAGCGTTTTGAGCGGCTCGACCGCTTCCCGCATCCTGTCGCCGCGCCCGTAGTTTTTCGACAAGATCTTCCGACTCCAGAACGCGAGGAGCGTCGAAAGCGTTCCCGCTATCGTCACGGCGCTGGGGTTCGGGTGAGCGACCCACTCTCGCAGGCTCCAAACTGGTGCAATATTGCCGATATCAGCGAGAACGGCTGCTATATAGAAATGGTCCGTCCGTTTCCGAAGGGAACCCAATTGGAAATGGAGCTGCGCACTCAGGGCGTGAGATTAAGGCTGAAGGGTACAGTTCGCTCCAGTCATCCGGGGACGGGAATGGGACTGCAATTCGGCTTCGAGAACGACGAACAACAGAGGCAATTGAGAGAGATCGTGCAGTTCCTGGCCGCGGGAGCCATGACTCCCAGATAACGCACAATCCACTGCGAATCAACCGATCAGTCCCGCTGCGGCGAGGTCAGATTGGCATCCAACGCTGCGACTTCGCCCCTGAAGTATTCCAGCGACATTTTCAGTCCCTGTTGCAGCTCAATCCTGGGCTCCCATCCGAGAAGCGTTTTAGCTTTGGTGATATCTGGTTTGCGCTGTTTCGGATCGTCCTTCGGCAATGGCTCGTAACAGATCTTGCTGCGCGATCCGGTAACGTCGAGGATTTCCTGCGCACATTCCAGAATCGTAAATTCGCACGGGTTCCCGATATTAACGGGGAGGGGTTCCTCCGAACGAGAGAGCCGAAGGATTCCTTCGACTTCATCACTGACGTAGCAAAAGCTGCGCGTCTGATCGCCGGCGCCATAGACCGTCAAGTCTTCGCCGCGCAGGGCTTGTCGCATGAAGTTTGGAATCACCCGACCGTCGTTGATTTGCATTCGCGAACCGTACGTATTGAAGATGCGTACGATCCGCGTATTCACATTGTGGTAACGGCGGTAGGCCATGGTAGCTGCCTCGGCGAAGCGCTTCGCCTCGTCATAAACCGAACGCGGCCCGATCGGGTTCACATGCCCCCAATAAGTTTCTTTTTGCGGATGTTCCAACGGATCGCCGTAACACTCCGAGGTGGAGGCCAGAAGAAAGACCGCCTGGCTGCGTCGAGCGACTTCCAGCGTGTTGAAGGTTCCCAACGATCCAACTTGCAGAGTCTCTATGCCGTGCTTGGCGTAGTCGACCGGACTGGCCGGAGAAGCAAAATGGAACACGAAATCGAACTTCCCGGGATCGAAAGGCTGGCAGACATCCTGTTGTAAGAATTCAAACCGAGGCTCGTTTCGCAGGTGTGCGAGATTGGAGAGTCGCCCGGTGAGGAGATTGTCGGCAGCAACCACCGAATAGCCCTCAGCTAGCAACCTGTCGCAAAGATGGGAGCCAACAAAACCAGCGCCGCCCGTTACGAGCGCACGAAGAGTTGCCATTCTAAGCTTTGCGCTCCTGTAGAGACGGTTGCCCATGAGAATGAGCCTGCGGCATTTCAACCGATGGCTGAATCCCGGGTACGTTCGATGCAACCGGAGTCGCGTGATCCTCGGGAACCGCCGTTGCTCTTCCCACGCTGTAATAGGTAAAGCCGTGTTCTGTCATGGCGGGGCCATCGTAGAGATTGCGACCATCCACAACAATGGGGTACTTCATCGCGCCTGCCAGACGCGGCAAATCCAGTTGAGCAAACTCTTCCCACTCAGTCAGGATGAGCAGCGCGTCCACCCCTTGGGCCGCTTCATAGGGATCCGTCGCGTATTCCACGGCGGCTGGTAGAACTTCTTTGGCTCGCGGCATGGCGGCAGGGTCGTAGGCCACAATCTGCGAACCTTCCTGAACTAGCGCCTGCACCAGAAAGATGGCGGGAGATTCGCGAATATCGTCGGTTCCGCCCTTAAAAGCCAGGCCGAGTACGGCTAGCCGTTTTCCGCGCAGCGTCCACAGCGCGCTCCGAACTTTTCGCAGGAAACGATGGCGCTGTTCTTCATTGATGCGAATCACTTCGTCGAGCAGGCGGAAGTCCATGCCGCATTCACGCGCTACGGAGCGAAACGCCAGAAGATCTTTCGGAAAACACGATCCGCCATAACCGATGCCAGGATTCAGAAAGCGCGGGCCAATCCGCGAATCCAAACCAATACCCTGGCATACCTGCTTGACGTCGGCGCCGACTGTTTCGCAGACAGAAGACACAGCGTTAATGAAAGAAATCTTCATCGCCAGAAAAGCGTTGGAGGCGTGCTTAATGAGTTCCGCACTCTTGGTGCTAGTGACTACGAGAACGGGAAATTGCTCCCTCGCACCCTCGGGCCGAGGAATGGCATGCGGTTCCCTATAGTAGCGACCACTGGTGAGGGGCTCGTAGATTTCGCGCAAAACTGCGCTACTAGGTTCCGTGTCCGAACCGACCACAATGCGGTCCGGGTAAAGGAAATCTGTGACCGCTGTGCCTTCGCGGAGGAACTCGGGGTTCGAAGCTACGTCGAACATGCCGGCTTTGGCGCCATTTCGCAGCATCACTTTCCGAATCCAGTTGCTGGTGTAGACCGGGACCGTACTCTTTTCGATAACCAACGTGTAGCTGGAAATTGACCCCGAAATGTCACGCGCGACCGATTCTACGTAAGAAAGATCGGCATCCCCTTGCTCGGTAGGCGGCGTACCCACGGCAATAAAAACAGCCTCACTTTCGCGCGCTGAAGCCGCTAGGTCGCCGGACAAACGCAAACGTCCGCCGCGATGTCGTGCCAACAATTCGGGGAGAAAGTTCTCGTGAATGGGAACTTCGCCGCGCTGCAGGGAGGCGAGTTTGGCTTGGTCATTGTCGACGAGAATGACTTCATGGCCAAGATCGGCAAGGCATGCGCCCGTGACCAACCCAACGTAACCGGAACCTACAATCGCAATACGCATTCAGACTCACTTCCTAACTTTTCGCCCTACTTGCGGATATTGGCAGGCATCGAGTGAAATCTTCATCCGCTGAAATATGGGCACAAGGGTCCGAAAAACAGGCGACACTCCGTGCCGTTTCTTACCGCACGGCCACATGTAATGTACCAGTTTTTCGCTAACCGTTGGTCTACGAAAGGAGACTCCAAGCCGATTTATTACGGCGTTTGAGCCATTTTGGCACTCCTCGATCCGAGCTTTCGGCACAAAGGGTAAGAGATTTTCCCAAATTTACCGACCATTGATTCCGGGTACAAAGCCCTGATCTCATTTGGTTACCACCAGGGCCTACTCCGCCGATTAGGCTAAACTTGTCCCCAAATCCCTTGTGGGCCAAGGCATCTGGCTTCCCATACAGAAAAACTGGGCGTTGACTTCTATCTCGTTCAGGTTGAGACTTCGAGTATCGGGGCAGAGCAGCCTAAGCTTCAGCGCGGTCAACTGAAGCGACTTGCGGTGACGAGGCCGTGCAGCAATGGCACAGAATTCAGGGCATCCGGTACCGCCATCCCAGAATCCTTCACTGAAACGGGAAGGCGACGATCTTGACGAACAGCTCCAGGGGCTGTCGTCGAGCTTCGCTCCCTTTCCCGATCCTAACCTCACACTGCATCAGGGACTGCGTGAGCTTGCCGAAGAAGTCAGGTCCATCGCAGGTCGCGGCAGTTGCGTAATTGGCCTGCTTGAAGGAGAGGATTTTGTTTGCCGTGCTTCAGCCGGAGAGGCCGCGCCTGCTATTGGAGCGCGCATCCAGATTCAAGACGATCTTTTGATCGAAAGTCTGCGCTCCCGCCGCTCGCAAGTTTGCCAAGACTCGCGTTCCGACTCGCGAGTCGATGCTGCGGCATGCCGCATCGCGGGCGTGCGCTCGATCGTGATCGTTCCATTGTTAGGAGACAGCAAAGAAAATCTCATCGGAATTTTGGAAGCGTCTTCTCCCGATTCTCATGCTTTTGGGGCGGCGGTAACTGAGCGCGTGGAGGCGGTTGGACGACGGATCGTTGGGCTGCTGGTTCCGGCGGAAGATCGCACCCCGGTGCAAGTAGCGGAGCCTTTTGCAGACGAGCTACCTCGGAAGCATGAAGTACCGCCCGAGAGAAAATGGGAAGCACAGTTGGCCCGCCCGGCAGGTCGCCTGCCGAAACCTCAGCCGGAATCATCGTCCGTACTGCCACAGGTCACGGCTCCTCCGCTCAACCGCATTCCAGTTGCGCCAGCGGCACCTGCCCCAAGTGAACGAGCGCCGATCCACAAGACTCCTTCCGTCGCCGGGATTCACCCGTCCGACGATGTTCAGCGATCGCGCCAAAGATCGCCGCAGAGCCTGATGCTGGCTTTTGGTGTATTGGCTGCGGCTTGCCTCCTGGTTGTCTTGTTGGTATGGGTACAGCAGGAAAAGGTACGCCAGGGGACTGTCGCCGCAAACTCAACTCCGGTTCTTGTGCTGCATGCGGGCACCCCGCAGTCGGGGCCTCTGGTGAATGCAGGGAGCGCGGCAGCCGATACGAGGCCAACTCAGGAGCAGCCAGCAACCGACAGTGGCTCCCGGCAGCCTCCCATAGGGACCAACGTGTCCGCCAATAAGCTTGCTGCACGAAAGAGAGGCAGGCCAACGGAATCCAGCCTCTCGCCCGGAGGCCTGGTCGTCTACGAAAAAGGGAGAGTGATCTATCGCGACGGCCAGGCTATTGCGTCGCAGGCCACCTCGTCGAGGACTGGTTCCAGGACAGCGCCCATGACCCCGGCGGCGGAGACCGAGCGACTAGAAGAAACGGCAAACCCTCTTTCCAAACCCCCCACAAGGGGTCAAAAAGGCGATTCTGGCGAAACCTTCACTGGAGGCACCCTGCTGCTTCATCCCGTAGCCCCTGCGTACCCTCCGGAAGCCTTAGCGGCTCGCCTCGAGGGGGATGTGGTTCTGCAGGGAGTCATCGGAAAAGATGGCGCCGTCCGAGAAGTCCGCGTGGTCAGCGGCGACCCCCGCCTGGTGGATGCCGCTGCAGACGAAGTTCGGCACTGGCGTTACGATCCGTTCCGTTCCCATGGCGAGGCCGTGGATATGCTTTCGACTCTGACTGTCCACTTCCGGCTGCCCCGCGCACCGAATCAGTAGCTAGCGGAACGCCCGTGGGCGCGTAAAATAGGCGGCAATGCCTGCAGTGCTCGAATTCCACGACATTATCAAAGAATACCGGGGCTTTTTTCGCCGGCGAACTGTGCGGGCGCTGGACCACTTCACGCTGCAAGTCGAGCAGGGAGAGATTTTCGGCTTCCTGGGGCCCAACGGTGCTGGCAAAACCACTGCAATCCACTTGGCAATGGGCTTTGTGCGTCCGACACGTGGCAGCGGCAGGATGCTGGGCCAGCGCTTCGGCAACGCCGATGCGCGCAGGAAGGTCGGTTTCCTGGCCGAGAATGTGGCACTGTACCACCGCCCGGCGGAAACCTTGGTTCGCTTTTATGGAGCACTCAACGGACTCACTGGGGAAACACTGACCCGGCGCACCCGTGAAGCCCTGAAGACTGTTGGTTTGTCGCACGAATCCGGACGCAACGTGGCAAAATTTTCCCGAGGAATGTTGCAGCGTATAGGGTTAGCTCAAGCCATCGTGCACGACCCGGACCTGTTGATCCTCGACGAACCGACCTCTGCACTCGACCCTCTGGCTCGTTATGCGGTACGCGAAATGCTACTGGATTGGCGCAATCGCGGAAAAACGATTTTCCTGAGCTCACATCTGTTGTCCGAGGTCGAGCTGATCTGCGACCGCATTGCTGTGCTGAATCGTGGGCGACTAGTTAGGACTGGGCGGCCTGCGGAACTGCTTGAATCGAGAGAAGAAGTGGAGGTCGTTGCGCGGGGAATCTCCGTGACGAGCTTTCCCTCCGCCGAGGTCGAGCCTGAAAACAGAATTCGCATACTGGTCCGAGCCAATGAACAACGCTCCACAATCGAACGAATCTGGAGTCTGGGTGGAGAGATTGTGAGCGTGTCTCTGCGCAAGCGCTCCTTGGAGGACCTCTTTTTGGAGCTGACGAGTGGCGCTTCCCCGCGCGATTTCACAAAGATACCTACCGCCCCCAGTAGTCCGGAGGCAATTTGAAACACTTTAGGCCGATTTGGATGATCGCTTTAAATTTTGTGCGCGAGCAGCGCTGGCCGATCTTGGTTTTGCAATTATGGGTGCTCGGCCTCGCGGCCTTGGGTCTGCTGACGGATTTTCAGCGCGAGCGCGAGGATATCTTATTGATGTTCAAGCAGTTAGGTATGTATGGTGTGGCATTCAGTGTGTTTTTTGGCGGGTCCGCGATCTACAACGAACGGCGTTCCCGGCGAATTCTTGCGGTATTGGGGAAGGCGGTAACGCGTCGCGATTATCTTTCTGGCCTACTGCTGGGAGTCATGCTGGCTGCATGCCTGTTTTGTTTCGTGCTGGGTTTTACTGGCTCGTGGATTCTGGGTGGAATCGGTTTCTCCGTGTTGCATATCTGGTACCTGATGCTGTGCGTGTTGGCGGCCTGCATGCTGGCATCGTCAGTGGCGTTGTTTTACTCCACACATTTAAACCCATGGATGTCGGCATTGCTGACCGGGCTTACGCTGAGCGTGCCGGGAGTGATAGCGATGAAGTTCGGCGGCGCTTGGGGGTATATCTTGCCTGTTTACAGCCTGATGCGGGTATTTCTTAAGGCGTCGTTTGAGGATTCTCGCATGCTGGGCGGCTGGGCGATCGCGGTAGCAATGGGCGAGACGGTTTTTCTTTGGCTGGCTGCCAGTTGGGTCTTTGGAAAGATCGATGTCGCCGTGGCAGTGGATTAACGCGAGGCAGGAGCGGTTAGCTCGACCTTAGGTTTCGCTTGAGACAGGTGGAAATCAATCTCTACTTTTATGGTGCCGTTTCCGGGGGATTTGGGAGCGACCAGATTCTGCGCGCTGGACTGGGTGTAGGTCAACACGTTGCCCGGAACAAGTCCCAGGTAGAGCGTGGTTAGCATGGTGATCAGAAGAACAGCACGCACTCCAATGGGCAGAGGAGTAACCGGTATATCGCCCTTGGCTTCCTGCATGTACATGACGACGATCACGCGCAGGTAGTAGTAGGCGCCAATAGCACTGTTAATGACGCCCAGAATGGTCAGACCGACCAGATTTGCCTGCAGCGCAGCGCTAAACACGTAGAACTTGGCAAAAAAGCCGCCGGTGGCGGGGATGCCGATTAGCGACAGCAGAAACACCGTCAACATGGCTGCCATGAAGGGTGCACGGCGGGCCAATCCGGCGTAGTCCTCGATGGAGACGAAGCGTTCGCCAAAACCACCCAGATGGCTGATGATCGCGAATGCCCCTACGTTCATGGCAGCATAAGAAGCAGCGTAGAACATGACAGCGGAAATCCCTCCGGCAGGAGCCGAGGCGAAGGCCACCAGCATGTAGCCCGCGTGCGCAATCGACGAGTAGGCCAGCATGCGCTTGATGCTGGTTTGCGTGAGAGCGCCGAGGTTGCCGAGGGTCATTGAAAGAACGGCTGCTACCCAGATGAGCCAGAAGTATCCCGGAACGTGGGCTTCGAAGATCACTCGTAGCAATACGGCGAAAGTGGCAGCCTTGGGGGCCGTGGACATGAATCCTGTAACCGGGGCAGGTGCGCCTTCGTAGACGTCCGGGGTCCAGACGTGGAACGGTGCGGCAGCGAGCTTGAATCCAAGTCCAACAAACATCAGCGCTACGGCAATGTAAGCCAGGCTCGGTACGTAACTGCCGCTGAGGGCGGTGGCAATCTCGGTGATACTGGTGGAGCCGGTGGCGCCAAACATCAAAGCTACGCCGTACAGGAAGAAAGCGGTAGCAAAGGATCCCAGCAAGAAATACTTGAGCGAAGCTTCGCTGCTGCGGGGATCGCGGCGCAGGAATCCGGCGAGAATGTAGGTTGCGATTGATGAAATTTCGAGAGCAATGAAGATCAGGACGAGTTCCACGGCGGAACTCATCAGGCACATGCCCGCCGTGCCAAGCAGAATCAGAGCGTAGTATTCACCGGCACGGATGCGCTGCGTGTCCATGTATTCGAACGAGGTAAGAATCGTCAGCACGGCGATGGCGAGGATCACCACCTGGAAAAACGTGCTGAACATGTCCACGCGAACCATGTTCCAAAACGCGAGTCCAGGATATTGAGATTGGTAGAATACGGCGGCCAGGCTGGCTAGCGCTCCAAAGAAAGCGATCAGTCCAAGAACCTTCGAATGAATTTGTTCGTCGATCAATGGATCCAGCACCATGATGAGCATGCCGAAAATACTGAGTACAAGAACGGGCAAAATACGAACGTAATCTGCGTATTGCGGAATCCGCTGCCCTATATCGGTGACGGGGCTGGCCATGGCTAGAAGCATCGCTGTCATTGACCCACCACCCGGGCGGCGAGGCTGGAGAAGGGCTGCAAGATGTAACCCACTGCCGGGTCAATGGCTTTGAGCCAGATAATGGGAGCAACGCCCATGATGAGCGCGGCGAATGCGGTAGGGAGTACCGCTAGTCGTTCGAGAGGGAGCATGTCGGCCAAAGCTGAGTTTTTGGGGTTCTTCACGACTCCGAAGAACGTGCGCTGGTAGACCCAGAGGAGATATGCAGCGCTCCAGATTACTCCGGTGGCGGCGATTACACCGAAGAGAGGTCTGGCCTGGAATGCGCCGGCGAGAACAAGAAATTCCCCGATGAAGCCGTTCAACAAAGGCAGGCCAGCCGAGGCCAGAGTGATAAAAAGAAAGAACGTCGCGTACACGGGCATGGGTGTGGCAAGTCCACCGAATTCTTTGATCTCGTAGGTGTGGCGGCGTTCATGCAGAATTCCGGCCAGCATGAACAGAGCTCCCGTGGAAACGCCGTGAGCAAGATTCACAAACATTGCGCCGTTGATTCCGGCTTGCGTCAGGCTAAAAATTCCCAGCACGACGAAGCCTAAGTGGCTGACTGAAGAGTAGGCAATCAGTTTTTTCAGATTTGGTTGCACCAGCGCAACAAGAGCGCCGTACACGATGCCGATCAGCGCCAGCGTCATGATCCACGGAGCGTTCCTGCGAGCCTGCTCTGGGAAGAGACCGACGTTGAAGCGCAGCAGTCCGTAGGTTCCCATCTTCAGGAGCACGCCAGCGAGGAGCACGGAGCCAGCAGTTGGAGCTTCGACGTGCGCGTCCGGCAACCATGTGTGGAAAGGGAACAGTGGAACCTTGACGGCGAAGGCTAAGAAGAACCCCAGGAATAGCCACGGTGCCGCGGCGATGAATCCAGGGACCATGCCCGCATGAATCGCCTGCTGGATCGTCACAAAATCAAAGCTGCCTGTCTTCGCATAAAGCCAGATGATGGCTGCGAGCATGAAAACAGATGCCACCATCGTGAACAGGAAGAACTTTACGGCGGCGTAAATGCGGCGTTCATGGCCGTAGATGCCGATCAGCAACGCCATGGGAATCAGCGTCGCTTCCCAGAACACGTAGAAGAGGAACAGGTCGAGTGAGACGAAAACGCCGATCATCGCAGTTTCGAGGATCAGCATCAGGATGAAGAATTCTTTCACGCGCTCGTGGATGGAGTTCCAGGAAATCAGCACGCAGAGCGGCGTCAGGAACGTCGTAAGAAGAACGAGCCACAGTGAGATCCCGTCGATGCCGAGGTGGAAATGGATGTTCGGGCTGCTGATCCATTGGCGGTTGATCTCAAATTGGAAGATGCCAATTTTCTCTGCCCGGAAGCGTACCGCCAAGTGCAAGGAGAGGACAAAATCAACCAGCGTAACAATCAACGCGAACCAACGGATATCGCGATCGCGGTTGGGAGCTGCCATCAGCAATAGCGCACCCAACAGCGGCAGTCCAGTCACAAGTGTAAGGATGATGCAGTCTATGGTCGACATGGGGCTAGGCATAAATTAGTGAACCCCCAGCCAGACCATGTAGGCCACGATTACGGCGGCTCCGAGCGTGAGCCATGCAGCATAGGAGCGCAGATTGCCGGATTGCATATGCTTAAGCGCTCCGCCGAGGTCGCTGGTACCCTGAGCGCTGTCGTTAATCACGGTATCAATCAAGCCTTGATCTATGCCTTTCCACAGCCATTTGCGGGACATTGCGATGAGTGGAGCGATGAGAAAGAAGCTGTAAAGCTGATCTACGTAGTACTTGTTGTGGACGGTGCGGTAGAGACCGCCGAGGGAGTTGGCGATTTGGCCGGGTAGGTGAGGACTCTTAAGATAGAGCACCCACGCAAGCCCGGCACCCAGCAATGCTACGCCGACCGAGACAATCATCAACGTAGTTTCGGTACCCTTGTCACCAGACTCTTCGGTTGCCGGAGTTTTGCCAGCCGCGTGGTCTTCCAAGAATAAGACCTGAGTCTTGAAGACCGGCTCCAGGAACTTCGGCGCGTTGATGAATCCGCCGCCGATGGACAGCACCGCAAGAATCATTAGCGGTACCAACACTACCATCGGGCTTTCGTGGATGCCGCCGTGCCCGGGGCTTCCGTGGCCGTGGTCGTCATGCCCGTGCGCAGCCTGCCCGCCAGATTCCAGCTTCCCGCGATATTCTCCAAAGAAAGTCATGAATAAGAGCCGGAACATGTAGAAGGACGTAATGAAGGCCGTCAGTAAGCCCAGAGCCCAAATGATCTTGCTGGGCCCTTGCGAGTAGGCGCGCCACAGGATTTCGTCTTTGCTCCAGAAGCCCGCAAATGGCGGAATCCCGGCAATCGCCACGGTTCCAGCGGTCATGGTCCAGAATGTCCACGGAATCTTCTTGCGCAGGCCACCCATCTGGCGCATATCCTGCTCGCCACTGAGAGCGTGGATAACCGATCCAGAGCCGAGGAAGAGCAGGCCCTTGAAGAAGGCGTGGGTCATCAAGTGAAAAACGCCAGCCGAATACGCCGCGACGCCGCAGGCCATGAACATGTAGCCAAGTTGCGATACGGTCGAGTAGGCGAGAACTTTCTTGATGTCGGTCTGAGCGATACCAATCGTTGCGGCGAAGATCGCGGTGAGTGTTCCAATAACTGCTACGACCAGTAACGCCGTCGGCGCCTTATCGAAGATGGCGTGAGATCGGGCGACGATGTAAACGCCAGCCGTCACCATCGTCGCGGCGTGAATCAGTGCGGAGACAGGGGTTGGGCCTTCCATCGCGTCCGGTAGCCAGACATAGAGAGGAATTTGCGCTGACTTTCCGCACGCTCCAACCATCAGCAAAATTCCGATGGCCGTAAGTAATCCCGTGCTCATTGTTTCAGCGGGAAGTTGCGCAACACCAGCGAATACCTTCTGATAATCTAAGGTTCCGAAGTGTTGAATAATCAGGAATAGCGCGATCAGGAAGCCGAAGTCGCCGATACGATTGGTGATGAACGCTTTCTTGCCCGCCGCCGCCGCCGAGTCTTTCAGGAAGTAGAAGCCGATCAGTAGATACGACGCGAGGCCGACGCCTTCCCAGCCAATGAACATCAACAAATAGTTGTTGGCGAGGATTAGCGTGAGCATGAAAAACATGAACAAGTTCAGGTAGGAGAAGAATCGCCAGAAGCCGTCGTCCTCCCACATATAGCCGACCGAATAGATGTGGATCAGGAAGCCAACACCGGTCACAACCATCAACATGACCAGCGAAAGCTGATCGAGATAGTACGCAAAATTCACGTGAAAGCTGCCGGAGCGAATCCAGGAGATGCCTGTTTCCACGTAGGGAAGCGTAAGCGAAGATAACGATAGTAAGACGCGCAGCGCCATTAAGAACGCTGCGCCGGAAAACGCCAAAGCCACAGCGGAGACGCCGGTCTTCGAGAGGCGGCGTCCGAAAAATCCATTGAGGGCTGCGCCAGTCAGAGGTAGCAGCGGAATCAGCCAAAGGTATAGGTTCGGGTTCATAGTTTCAGCAGATTCACGCGATCAACGTTTAGGGTGTCGCGCGTCCTATAGACGGCGATAATAATGGCAAGTCCGACGGCTGCTTCTGCGGCGGCTACCACCATGACAAAAAACACGAAAATTTGCCCACTCAGGTTGCCCCATTGGGCGGCAAACGCTACGAACGACAGGTTGACGCCATTGAGCATGAGCTCAATCGACATAAAAATCGTGATGATGTTGCGCTTGAGCAGGAATCCGGCGACGCCGCAGGCGAATAAGAAAGCGCTGAGTACGAGGTAGTAAGAGAGAGGAACCATCAGGCGTCCTTCCTTGGCGTGTCGGCTTGGATATTGCTCATCTCGGGGCGCCCGGCCAGAACCACGGCACCCATGATGGCAATCAGAATCAAGATGGACGTAACTTCAAAGGGCAACAAGTATTGATTGAAGAGGAGCCGACCGATTGTCTTCGGGTCTCCATAGAGCGAACCCGCAGCGACAGAAGTTGTGGAATGATGCGTTACTGCCCAAACCATGAGAACGCCAAGTAAAAGCAGGGATGGCAGGCCGATAAATTCGGCGATCTTGCTGCCATGGGTTACCTCTTCCGTCCCGGCGTTGAGCAGCATGATCACGAATACAAAGAGCACCATGATAGCCCCGGCGTAGACGATCACCTGCACTGCTGCGACGAACTCTGCGCCTAGCAGCAGGTATTCCGCCGCCAGCGAGGCCATGACGACGATCAGCGAGAGCGCGCTCTGGATGGGATGGGTTTGGAGGATCAGGTTAATAGCACCCGCCACGCAAACCGCACCGAAAACCAGAAATAGGATGAGATGCACCATTCGTTTCGTTGTCCCAGTTCTCTTTGACTGAATCTTTCTTAACAACTTGTCATTCCGAAGGGCTTCAGCCCTAAGGGATCTGCTTCTATGCCCGGTACGCCACAAAGAAAGCGGTAATGATTAAATTCGCAATCGCCAGGGGCAGCAGAAACTTCCATCCAAATGCCATGAGCTGGTCGTAACGAAAACGCGGCATCGTCCCGCGCACCCAAATGTACAGGAAGATGAACGCAAAAACCTTAAGGAAAAACCACAACAGCGGCAGCAGCGCTTGCACGAGCGGCGGTCCGAACAGGGGACCGTTCCAGCCACCCAAGAAGAGCAGCGTCGCCAAACAAGCAACCGTCACCATGTTGGCGTATTCCGCCATAAAGAACATGGCGAACTTCATGGCGCTGTATTCCGTGTGGTAGCCAGCGACAAGTTCGGTTTCCGCTTCCGGCAAGTCGAAAGGAATGCGGTTCGTTTCGGCATAAGCTGCGGTCAGATAAATAAAGAACGCGACGATTTGTCCGCGGAAAATATTCCAGTGCGGAATGTAACCTGGGAAATGTCCGCCCTGTGATTCGACGATGCCTCGCAGACTGAATGTTCCCGCCAGAATCAGAACGCCAATCAGAGACAAGCCCAGAGCGATCTCGTAACTGATCATCTGCGCGCCAGCTCGCAGGCTGCCGAGCATCGAATACTTATTATTGGAAGACCATCCGGCGAGCGCAATGCCGTAAACGCCCATCGACGTAAGGCCCAAGATGATGAGGAGGCCGGTGTTGATGTCCCCCCCGCCAGCACCCGTAATCTGCATCGGAATGTCGTATCCGAAGAGGGTGAAGTTGTTACCGAACGGAATCAGGGCGATGGAACTCAACGCAAACACCACAGCAATTAGCGGCGCTGCAATGAAGAGCGGCTTATAGACGTGAGGCGGAGTGAGGTCTTCTTTGATAATGAATTTGATGCCGTCGGCGGCGGGTTGTAGCAAGCCGAACGGACCCACGCGAGTCGGGCCCCAACGGTTTTGGATGCGACCCACCACCTTGCGCTCCAGCCAGACGATGTAGGCAACGGCCGTCAGCAGTACGCCGATCATCACGGCGATCTTGATGAGTGCGATTAAAATATAGGGCAAGAAATTCAAATCGTCGTCCTATTCCTCAGCTTCCGTTTGTTTGAGAATCTTAATCCGCTGCCACCTTGGGCATTTCTACGCGATTCCTGTTTTCCATCACGGTGTTCAGAGTTTTCGAATAGCGGCCAGTAGATCCCGAACTGAATAGCCCGTCATTGGCTGGCTGAATTAATGCCGGGTCGCCCACCGCGCCGCCGCCATTCTGGTCGAGCCGCGTATGCTGATCGTTCCCGGCCATCAAATTCAGGCGTGACACCTGATATCCGGGAACGAGCCGCTGAATTTCATCAAAGACAGCCGTGGGGTCGAACGGATTCATTTTCAATTCAAGCCCTTGCGCCTCAAGCCATACCGCATGGCGGTCGGCTTCACCGGATTGCGCTCCTCGCGATTGACCCATGTCGGCGCGCGATCCGGAACCGAATGGGACCAGCTTCGCCACATCGTAGCCCATGCGTTCCGCAATACGAACAATGATTTCGAAGTCCGACTTGGTGCCCGTAATTTCGCCAGCCTGTTTGACGAGTTGCACATCGCCGTAAGTATTCGTGAAGGTGCCGGACTTTTCGTAAGCGGAGGCTGCGGGCAGAACGACGTCGGCGACGGCTGCCGTTTCGGACAAGAACAGGTCTTGCACAACAAGGAAGCTGTTGGCGAAGGTCGCCGGGTCCAGCTTCATTCGGAACACAGGATTCGCGCCGACGACCAGCAAAGCCTTGAGTTTGCAGCTCTTTGCCGCATCGACCATGCCGGGTAAGGTCAGCCCAGCAGCATCCGGCAGAGTTCCCCACTCCGCTTTGAACTTCGAACCCTGTATTAGCGGTACATAGCCGGGAAGCAGGTCAGGATAAACGCCCATGTCGGCCGCGCCGCGTGAGTTGGCGTAGTCGGCCAGGCAAATTAATTTCGCGCCTTGAACGCTGAGGGCGAACTTGTTCAGGCTGGCAATCGAGGCACCGCGCAATTCGGAACCGAACGCAATGACTAGGCCTGTTTCCTTGCGCAGTTGATCGCGAAGTGCATTCCACTCGTCGCGATTGGCTCCGTTAGCGACGTCTCCGCCAGCCAGGAACGCGGCAAACGCCGCCTCGCTTCCCGACGGAATTTGCGAGAACAAAGTCGCCTGTCGGCGCAGCTTCACCGATTCCGAATTAACGACATACAAGCGTGCTTTGTGCAGGCGGACGTTGTTGCGAATCTGGTAGGCCAGTAAAGGGTGCTGCTCGGTGGGATCGTTGCCAATCAGCAGGATCGCAGGAGCGTCGAATACTTCTCGCGCGCTTGCAGTAGCATCGGGCCTACCTGCCAGTGCCGCAGCGAAAGCAGCGAAGTCCGCCGTTCGCTGATGATCGATATTGTTCGTCTGTAAAACGACGCGAGCGAATTTCTGCAGAAGATAATTTTCTTCGTTGGTGGTTCGATTCGACCCGATCACTCCCATGGATGCGCCGCCACTCTGACTGCGAATTTCAGCCAGCTTCTGCCCGACGTAAGTCAGCGCCTCATCCCACGTAACTGGAACCAGTTTTCCATTGCGCCGGACCAAGGGCTGCGTGAGGCGATCCGTACGATTCGCAAAGTCAAACGCGTAACGGCCCTTCACGCAGAGGAAATCTCCATTCGGGCCGCTTTTGTCGCGGTTGTCGCCGCGCACGATTTCCATTCCTGTCTCGGAACGTCGCACGCCGAGTGTCGTTTTGCAGCCATCACCGCAGTGCGTGCAGGCGGTGGCCACGTGATTCATTTCCCACGGACGTGTCTTATATCGATAAGCGCCAGAGGTAAGCGCTCCGACCGGGCAAATATCGATGCACATGCCGCACTCTTCGCAATCGAGATGATCGCCCATGTTGGGAGCGATCACAGAGCCGGATCCGCGGTTTTGAATTCCTAACGCAGCAACATCCATCGCTTCGTCGCACACGCGCACGCAGCGGTAGCAAAGGATGCAGCGCGGGCGATCAAAGAACACAACCGGCGACCATTGCTGTTCTTCTTTATGATTCTTAGCTTCCGTGTATTTCGATTCCGACGCTCCGTAGGAGAACGTCATGTCCTGCAATTCGCATTCGCCGCCGGCATCACACACGGGGCAGTCTAGAGGGTGATTTCCCAGCAGCAACTCGACCATCGACTTACGCGCCTGATGAATCTCTTCGTGGTCGGTCGTCACCGCCATGCCTTCGCTGATGACCGTCGTGCAGGCCGTTTGCAGCTTCGGCATCTTTTCAACCTTGACCAGACACATGCGGCAAGCGCCCTGCAAAGACAGGCCAGGGTAGTAACAAAACGCAGGGACTTCGATGCCTACAGTTTTGCAGGCCTCAATCAGCAGCGTTCCCGCAGGAGCTGTGACCTTTTTACCGTCAACCGTTATGTTCACGTCTGGCATAGTTGCAATCTCTAGAAATGTGTAATTTGGTAATGTGTAATTTCGTAATTTAAGAACGGTGCAGGTTTTAAGTTACCAAATTACACATTACAAAATCACACATGCACTAATGGCTCAACACCGGCAACAGCCGCACCGATCCAACCGGATCGTAGGGGCAGGGCCTACCTTCAAGATGGTCTTCAAATTCTTTTCGAAACTTTGTCACAATTGAAATCGTCGGCATCGCCGCCGCATCGCCGAGAGGGCAGAACGTCCGGCCCATCATGTTCTCGGCGAGATACTGGATGTTGTTGATATCTTTCTTCACGCCGCCGCCCGCATGAAAACGGTCGAGTGTTTTCTTCAGCCAGTCCGTACCTTCACGACAGGGAATGCACCAGCCACAACTTTCGTGCTGATAAAACTTCATGATGTACTGCGCGAAGCGGACCATGCAGGTGGATTCGTCAATGACAACCACGCCGCCGGAGCCGAGCATCGACCCGGCTTTTGCAACACCATCAAAATCCATGGCAATATCGATTTCATCGGCAGTCAAAACAGGTGTCGAAGATCCGCCGGGCACAACAGCTTTAATTTTCTTCCCGCCCGGAATGCCGCCGCCCACTTCGTAGATCATTTTCTTCAGGCTGTAGCCGAGGGGCAGTTCGTAGACGCCGGGCTTATTAACATGCCCGCTCAGGCAGAACAGCCGGACGCCGCCATTCTTGGGCGTTCCATAATCGGCAAATTTCTGTGCGCCGTCTAAAATAATGTGCGGTGCGCTCGCCAAAGTCTCAACGTTGTTAATCACTGTAGGCGACCCCCACAGCCCGACGACGGCAGGGAATGGAGGCTTAATGCGCGGGATGCCGCGCTTACCTTCCAGCGATTCCATCAGAGCGGATTCTTCACCCACTTCGTAAGCGCCAGCTCCGCCGTGCCAGTAGACGTCGAACTTCTTGCCACTACCGAAGATGTTCTTGCCGAGAAAGCCGCGCGCATAGGCATCTTTGATCGCTTTCTGCATGATGATCGACAGATAGCGGTATTCGCCGCGAATGTAGATGTAGCCAGATTCGGCATTCACAGCAAGGCCCGCGATCATGACGCCTTCAATCACCGAATGAGGGTCATGTTCCAGAATTAAACGATCTTTGCAGGTACCAGGCTCGCTCTCGTCGCCGTTACAGAGAATGTATTTCTGTTTCGGCGAGTCTTTCGGAACAAACGACCACTTCATCCCGGTTGGGAAACCGGCTCCGCCGCGTCCGCGCAAGCCCGAGGTCTTGACCTCGTTAATGATCGCGTCGGGAGTCATCGGCAGAGCTTTCTGCGCGGCCTTGTAGCCGTCCAGCGCTAGGTAGCGATCAATGTCCGCCGCGCCTTGTCCAAAGCGTTTGGAGACAACTTTTATTTCATCGGGATGTGACACCAGGTCGGCCATTTTCTGTAAGTCGCGCTATGCTTTCTTCTTATATCCGTCCAAAATTGTGTCGAACTTGTCTTTTGTGAGGTTCTCGTGGAAGTCGTAGTTTACTTGCATCGCGGGAGCCCAGCTGCATGCCCCAATACATTCAACTTCTTCGATCGAGAATTGGCCGTCGGGAGTCGTTTGTTTGTGACGAAGGCCGAATTTCTTCTGGCAATGTTCCCAGAGATCGTCCGCCCCGCGCAAAATACATGCAATGTTCGTGCAAACCTGGACGTTATACTTGCCGCGCGGCTTGGTGGTCAGCATCGAGTAGTAGCTAATCACGTTGCGTACGTCGAGCTCGGTCAATTGAAGGCGCTGCGCGATTTCGGTGATAGCCTCGTCGGACAGGTAGCCCACTTCGTCTTGGGCATAAAGAAGCGTTGGGACAAGCACAGACCGCTTACTTGGATAATGCGTGAGCATTTCCGTAAACCGCTGTTCGAATTCGGGGGAGAAAGTCATTTGTGATTTGCGATTTAGTGATTTGTGATTTGAAACCCTACGCTGCTTTCCGTGCCGTGTGCTTTGTCGCTCCGAAAATTGATACCAACTCTTCGGATTCCTCGGTTCGACTCTTCAATCGTTCGGTCGATATGACTCCACAATCTGCAAGCATCTCTAGCCAGAACACCGTTTCATCTGCCTCTTCTACCACGATCCCAATCTTCGCTAGCCACTCTGCCCGAGAGCGGCCTCGGCAAGCTGCTCGGTAGTTCGCCGCCACCGAAGTTCCGCTTCGAAGCAACTGCTTACCAAGAACTTGAGCCTCAGTGGTCTTCGGCAATGCCTGGTACAACTTAACAATTCGAATTGCAAACATCTTTGTCCGGGCCCGTAGCTCTTCTGGCGTCATACCGGACTCCAAGTCTGGTTCGCGTTGAAATTTTCAAATCACGAAATCACAAATCACCAAATCGCAAATGTTCTACCGGTCAATCTCGCCGAGAACAATATCGATGCTGCCAATGGCCGCGACTACATCCGCGAGCATTCTTCCTTCAATCATTTTTTGCAGAACTTGAAGATTAACAAAAGAAGGCGTCCTCATGTGGACTCGGTACGGTTTTGCCGTGCCATCACTCACGATGTAGTAAGCCATTTCCCCACGCGGAGATTCAATCGACTGATAAACCTCACCCGGCGGAACGCTAAAGCCTTCCGTCACGATCTTGAAGTGATAGATGAGGGCTTCCATCTGCGTCTTCATTTGCTCGCGATCCGGCAAAACGACTTTAGGAGCGTCGGCCTTCACCGCGCCTTCGGGCATTCCCGCCAGCGCCTGACCCACCATACTGATCGACTCGCGCATCTCCTGCACGCGACACATATAGCGAGCGAACACATCGCCATCTTGAGAAACCGGCACCTTGAACTTGAAGTTTTCGTAGCCCGTGTAGGGCATATCGCGGCGCAAGTCGAAATCAACGCCGCTGGCTCGCAAAGTCGGTCCGGTTGCGCCCAAAGCAACCGCATCTTCAGCACTTAACTTGGCGACACCTTTCGTGCGGCCCTTCCAAATGGGATTGTTAGTGAGAAGATTTTCGTATTGGTCGATCTTGGCAGGAAAGCGATTGGCGAAAAGCTTTACACGGTCGAAGAATCCGATAGGCGGTTCGAGAGCGAGACCGCCAATGCGGAAATACGACGTCATCATGCGCTGACCGGAAACCAACTCGAACAGACGCAGGATATCTTCACGTTCGCGGAAACAATAAAGAAATACCGACATCGCGCCCATATCCAGCGCGTGCGTGCCCAGCCAAACCAGGTGAGAGTTAATTCGCGTCAGCTCGTTGAGCATCACGCGAACCCACTGCGCTTTCGGAGGAATCTCCAGCCCCAGCAGCTTTTCCACTGCCAGTACGTAACAGAGGTTGTTCGACATCGGGCAGAGATAATCGATGCGGTCGGTGAGCGGGACTACCTGCTGATAAAACTTCGCCTCGCAGGTCTTCTCAATGCCTGTATGCAGAAATCCGATATCCGGCAACACGCGAATAACGGTTTCCCCGTCAATTTCCAGCAACAACCGCAAGACGCCATGGGTAGACGGGTGCTGCGGACCCATATTGAGGATCATCGTCCGGTCTTGGCCGGGTTCGAGGTCCAGCGTAGGACTCATGTGCGCCATTAGCGGTAGCCCTCCACTGGATAATCTTTGCGCAACGGATGGCCTTCCCAATCCTCTGGCATCAACATGCGGATCAGGTTGGGATGTCCTTCAAAATGAATTCCAAAGAGGTCGAAAACTTCGCGCTCAGAGAAATTCGCCGCTGGCCACACTGGAATAATCGAGGGCACCGACAACGAATCGCTGGAAAGCCTTACTTTCAGGCGAATACGCTCTTTCTTAGCCATTGAAAGCAGGTGGTAGACGATCTCGAAGCGAGGTTCGTTCGGATACCAGTCCACGCACGTAACGTCTTCGAGAAAGTTGCAGGGAAAATCTTTGTTGTCGCGCAACATTGCACAAGCCTCGCGAATGAGGACTGCGGGAATCCAGACTGTCATTTCGTCGCGATCAAACTTGGCAGCTTCAACGCCCACAGCATTCCAGTCAAGCAAAGCCGCCAATGCGGGATGGTCTTTCAGCAGAGCGATCTCGGTGACGGCGGGGGCTAGCGGCATTTAGACTCGTCCCCGTTGCGGCGCAGGGCGCGCATTCCAGTCCAAAACACCCTTCTTCCACACATAGAAGAAACCCACCAGGAAGATGGCAATGTACACAAACATCTCCCAAAAGCCGAACATTTTCAGATCGCGCAAGATCACAGCCCAGGGATACAGGAAGACCGCTTCCACATCGAATAGGATGAACAGCATGGCCACCAGATAGAACTTGACGGAAAAGCGTCCACGAGTGTCGCCTTGGGGCGTCATGCCGCATTCGTAGGGTTGTTGCTTGAAGGCGCTCGGACGTCTCTGACCCAAAATCGCCGATAGCACAA
>JANXUC010000035.1 GCA_025352065.1 Acidobacteriaceae bacterium
CTGAAAAGGCTGCCGTGTTGCGGTAGTCGCGGTCCGGGCGGAATCCGCTGGAGAAATCCCGCCACAGGTTGAGCTGTTCAGTCCAACCTTTGCGCACGAATGCGGCATTCAGACTCTGCGAATTCACGCCAAAGTTGCCTACATCCGCGCCAAAGCGCAGCTCTGAAAACTTCGGGGTCGCCGTGATGAAATTCGCCGCCCCGCCGATCGCGTCGGCGCCATAGAGCGTAGAACCCGCACCCCGCAGCACTTCCACGCGATCCAACCCGTCCAGCGGGACGGGCACGTCCATATTGTGATGGGCGGTTTGAGCGTCGTTCAAGCGGAGACCGTCGAGCAAAATCAGGGTTTGCCCAAATGTCGAACCGCGAACCGAGAGGTCTCCCTGCACGCCGTTGCCGCCTCGCTGACGCAGGTCCAGCGAAGCGTCGCTCTGCAGCACTTCCATCCAGTAATGGTGCAGCGGCGCAGAGTCCTTCACGTCGATCACGCCCACTGAACGGTCGACCTCTTCCAGCGGCGCAGGCTCAAACGTTCCGGTCACCACAACCACAGTCTTTTCCGCTTCAATTTTCGCGGGAAGTGGACCCGAAAACGTCTCTGAATCTGAAGACGAGGTTTGGGATGCTGGCGGAGCAGCAGCTTGCTGCTGAGCCCGAACCGGGACAGCGAGCGACGAAATCAACAAGACGCCGCAAAGATGGAGGATTTTTCGAAGAATCATCATCAGAATTTGGATTGACTGCCGATTATACGGAGGACACGGCTCGCGATCTGTGGATTTCGACGGATCGTAGCCTGGGTTGAAAACTTGGACGCCCGTTAACTATCCGGCCGCTCCCCCGCCGAAAGAGCCTCGAACTGCCTTTATAGTTAAGACATCCTTCCATATTCAGCTCTCAGGCGTCCGCCGTGCAGTTCGAGGGCGGATTGGACTGGCATTCTTATATTTCTTCAACAGGAGTAGAAACACATGGCTAAGGAAAATGAACCTCGCACCGCCAATACAAAGAACGGGACTTCGAAGGGAAAGAAGCCGTCCAAGAAGATCACTCTGCCCACGATAGCCGCCGCTCCAGCAGAAGTTACGCCAAAGGCAAAGAAACCGCGAGCGAAGTCTGCGCAAGCCAAGACAACCAAGAGCAAGTCAGCACAAACCGCAGCCGTTGTGCTTAGTTTGTCCAATTTGGAAGAAGCCATTCGCCTGCGCGCCTACGAGATCTATCTGCAGCGGGGATGCCAGCCCGGGAACCCGCATGAGGACTGGGCCGTCGCCGAACGGGAAATCCGTCGCTACGTTGATCAGAACACAGACGCGCAAGCCTAAATTGGCGTACACTCTAGCGTTGCAGGAGCTCCATGGGCCCACACCAGGCTGCCGACAACTGGGTCTTTTGGGCATAGCCCGCGCGGCAATGAGGCCTCCTGACACAGCACCTTCTGAGTTTGCTTCGTGAGGGCGTTTTTGAAAGAATAGAGTTTCTGAAGGAGACTCATGGCGCAATATGGCGGTCTCGGTCTTTTTCTAATTTTGGTACAGAGCGCACCAAGTTTTAGCGATACTTGGGCGTTGTTCTTTGCCACCCACGCGGCAACTCTTGGCAGTTGGTTCCTTCTGCTGGCGTTGGCACTTAGCGTGTACTGTTTTGCCGCGGGTTGGCTGGGGCTGCTGGGGCGTGATGCAGCTTCCGAGCGTATCGGCGAAACTGCACGCCGTGCTGGCATTGCTGTGTTCTACATTGTGCTGCTGGCGGGCATCACGCTGGTGGCGGCCGCCTTCCAGGACAATTTCTCGCTCACTTACATTCTTCATCACAGCAATCGTGAACTGCCCATCGCTTACAAGTTCGCGGTGCTGTGGTCCGGGCAGGAAGGGTCCCTGCTGTTCTGGGCCTTGCTGCTCTCCGCCTACGGCTTTGTGCTGCGGCTGCGCCACAAGACGGATCCCCGCTTGTTTGCGCACGCTTCGGTGATTATCGCGGCGGTACAAGTCTTTTTCCTGCTGCTGGTGAATTTCGCAGCGCATCCTTTTGGCATCACGCAAGGAGCCCTGCCTGCGGACGGCAACGGATTGAACCCCCTTCTGCAATATCCGGAGATGGTGATTCATCCGCCCATGCTGTACTTGGGCTATGTGGGATTCACGGTGCCGTTTGCCTTCGGCTTGGGCGCGCTCATCATGCGCTACCCCGGAGAAAAATGGATTCACATCACGCGGCGCTGGACCATGGTTACCTGGGCGTTCCTCACCATTGGAATCTTCCTGGGCTCGCACTGGGCCTACAACGTTTTGGGTTGGGGCGGCTACTGGTCTTGGGATCCGGTGGAGAACGCTTCCTTCATGCCTTGGCTGACCGGCAACGCCTTCCTGCACTCGGTGATGATGCAGGAAAAACGCGGCATGTTGAAGGTCTGGAATATCTGGCTGGTGTTTTCTACCTTTTTGCTCTCAATTTTGGGAACATTCCTTACACGTAGTGGCATCGTGAGTTCGGTGCATGCGTTCGCGCAATCGTCGATTGGCACGTGGTTCCTAGCGTTCATTGTGCTGACGCTAGCAGTCTGCGTTTTCGCGTTTGTTAAGAATCGCGACCACTTAAAGACCGAGCATCGGTTGGAGTCCCTGGTTTCTCGCGAATCTAGCTTTCTTTTCAACAACTTGCTTCTACTGGTGGCCTGCTTCGTAGTCTTATGGGGCACGTTCTTCCCAGTACTTTCGGAATGGATTCAGGGCAACAAAGTTACGGTGGGCGGACCTTTCTTCAACAAGGTGAATATCCCCATCGCGCTGCTCCTCCTGCTGCTAACGGCGGTAGGACCCCTGCTGTCTTGGCGCAAGACGTCTACTGATAGCATCCGTCGAAATTTCCAGTGGCCAGCCATTGGTGCTCTCGTAGTCGCAATTCTGCTTCTCATTTTCGGTGTGCGTCCTTGGGTGGACTCCTCCTACTTCTATTCGTTGATGACCATCAGTCTCTCCGCGCTGGTCCTCTTCACAATCGCGTCGGAATTCATTCGTGGTGGTCGCGTAATCAGCAAGCATACTGGCCAAAACCTCCTGGTCTCCATCACGCAATTGGGCCGCCGCAACACGCGCCGCTACGGCGGATACATTGTCCACATTGGAGTGGTCATCGTTTTTGTTGGTATCGCCGGCTCCGCGTTCAACGTTGATAAAGAGATGGAAATGAGTTACGGCGACAAGATGCAGATCGGCTCCTACGAACTCATCTGCCGCTCCTACACGCAGGAAGACAAGCCAAACTATGGCAGCGAATGGGCCATCATGGATGTCTTCAAAGGCGGGAAGCAGATTGACACGCTGTATCCGGAGCGCCGTTTCTACAAGGCCAGCCAGCAGACAGCCACCATGGTCGCTAACCATTCGACGCTGAAGGAAGATTTGTACGTCGTCTATGAAGGGCTCAATCAAGATACGGGACGGCCTATTCTTAAAGTCCACGTGAATCCGCTGGTCAACTGGATTTGGATTGGCGTGATCATCATGATTCTCGGAACCATCATGGCGATGCTACCGAACACGATGCCAGCGCCTGCGCGTGTTTTTGCGCGCGTACCAGCTCCGGTGACGGGGGACTGATGCGAATCTTCAGTACTTCTCTCGTCAACTCGCGCAAATGGATGCAAGCAACTCTCCTGCTGCTGGCCTCCGTGCTATTTCTCGGCGTGGGCGATGATGCCCGCTTCCAATCTCTCGGCCACAAACTGATGTGCGTCTGCGGCTGCAACCAGATTTTGCTGGAATGCAACCACGTGGGCTGCTCTTACTCCGAGCGCATGCGCGGCGAGCTGGCAGAAACCGTCGACAAAGGCGGCAATGACGATCTCATGCTGCAAGTCTTCGTGCAGAAATACGGTCCGACCGTCATTGCAGCGCCTACCACCACAGGCTTCAACATGGTCGCGTGGATTATGCCTTTTGTGGTGCTGCTGGCGGGCACTGGCTTGGTTGTTTGGGTTGTTCGCACCTGGAAGAATCGGCCAGCGCCAGCGATGGCCATGGGCGTGCAACCTGCCCAAGGGTCTGATCTGGAAAAATTTCGCGAACAAGCTCGATCCGAGACTGAATTATGACAACTTATTTCCTCTTAGGAATCGTTACTGTTGCGGCGCTGTTCTACATTTTCAATGTACCGCTAGGCGTCGCTGCCGGCCCGGAGAAAACCCGCCTCAACTACCTGCAGGAACGGAAAGAAGTCATTTACGAAAATATGCGCGACCTGAACTTCGAATACCGCGCGGGCAAACTTTCCGACGAAGATTACAACTCGCTCAAAGCCAGCATGGAAGAAGAAGCTGCTGCTGTTTTGGCCGAAGCCGCACGGCTGCAAGGCGCATCCACTCCGTCTATTTCCGAAACGAAAGGGGTCAGGGCGTGAAGCTCTCCCGCTTACTCAGCTTTTCCCTCTCTGGAATTCTTGCGGTCGTCCTTGCGTTCTCAGCCGCCAACGCATTCACAACATCCGCAGTCGCACAGGACCTCGCCGGCATAGTCACGAATGGCACAACGGAAAAGCCTGCCGCCGGAGTTGAAATCACTTTGCTCAAGTTGTCCCAGGGTATGCAGGAAGCTGGCAGCACAAAGACCGACGCCAAAGGCAAGTTCAGCTTCAAGCTGGATGATCCTGGCGGCCCCCACCTCCTCCGAGCCACCTATCAGGGCTCTACCTATTTCAAAATGGCGCCTCCGGGAACGCCTTCCGCTGATGTCACGATCTACGACACCGGGAAGAAGATCGACGGGCTGAGCTACACCGTGGATGTGCTCAAGCTTCAGGCCGAAGGCGATCAACTGCATGGCACCCGGCTGTTCGCCATCAACAATCAGTCGAAGCCTCCGCGCACGCAGATGGGTGAAACTACCTTCGAGTTCTATCTGCCCGAGGGCGCGAAAATCGTTTCGACGATGGCAAAAGCCCCCAACGGACAACCCGTCAAAGCCGCCGTAACGCAACAGAAAGAACGGAATATGTATGCCTTCGCTTTCCCTCTGCGGCCAGGCGAAACGCAGATGCAGATTGGGTTCGACATGCCCTACAAGGGTTCGTTGGAGCTGAATCCCAAATCACCGTACCCGCTTGAACACTTTGTCGTCATGCTTCCGCAGTCGATGAAATTCGAAGCCATGTCCACGTCTTTCCAGACCATCAAGGAAGGCCCCGGAACCGGCTCAGCCAACGTACAAGTGGCCACGCAAACCCAGCCTGGCCAGTCGCTGGCTTTCAAGATTTCAGGTACTGGAACGCTGCCGCCGGAAAGCGAAAATGCCGGAGGCGGCCAGTCGCCCGACGGCGCTGGACCCGGCTCCGAGGGCCCGAATAACGGGGGAGCAACCGGACAAGGCCTGTCGAGCCGTCCCGGCGGCGGCCTCGGGGCGCCCATCGACGCTCCCGACCCGCTGCAGAAGTATGCCTGGATAATTCTCCTCGGCCTTGCCTTGCTGCTCGTCGGTGGTGGCTGCTACGTAACGCTGCGCAACAAGAAAGCGGCGGCGCTAGCGGGAGTCGGTACGATAGCAATGCCGCTGACCTCGGACCCCTATTCCACGCCAACGCCGTTTGCGCCGCATGCTTCGGCGCCGATGGCGAGCGCACAAGCTCCCGTGCGGCAAGCGCCTAATAGCAACGCTGCCGCACCCGGGAACCCTAGCCTGCTTCTGCAGGCCATGAAAGAGGAACTCTTTCAATTGGAGATGGAACGCCAGCAAGGACACATCTCCAAAGAAGAATACGAAACACACAAAGCGGCCCTGGATCAAACGCTAGCGCGAGCCATTCAGCGAGAGTCGCGTAAAAACTAAGCGTTGCTTAGGTTGGATTGAAGTGCGGGACCAGTTCGAAAGCTCTTACGCTCCGTCTGGTCTCTTTTTCTTTCGCTTAAACCAAATCACTTCAACTGTTAGCAGAACAGCAACAATAATCCATGCTACGGGAGACATGCTCTTACTGTAGCGATTGCATGTGAATGCAAGATTAAATTTCTTGCACAGACAAACGAAAGTTTAGCGCCTTAACGACTCCATTATTCACAGCGCGGCGCGCCTGCCGAAATACTTGGCGCTACTTAACCGGCTCCACGACCACTGCTGTACCGTAAGCGAGCACCTCAGTCACACCCTGCATCACTTCTGTAGCATCGTAACGTGCGCCAATCACCGCGTTTGCGCCAAGTTCAGAAGCATGCTGCAACATCAGTTCAAAAGCTTCTGATCGGGTTTTTTCGCAGAGATTTGTCAGCAGAGTAATATTTCCGCCCACAATTGTTTGCAGCCCCGCTCCGATCGTGCCAAAGATGGAGCGTGATCGCACGACAATGCCACGCACGACGCCGAGGTTCTTTACGATACGAAAATTGTCGAGTCCAAATCCCGTGGTGACCATAGGATGAATCACGGATGCGCGGTAGCCTGCTGTACTCATCTCGTTCGCTCCTGGCTTCTGGCTGCTAGCTCCCAGCCGAAGTCGTCCTACGAATTAGAAAATATTCTTTTTCATCTTACTCGAGTTGCGCAGAAATCGTGAACTCCGCTGCGCTCGTATCCCAAGATACATGAAGAAGATTCGGCTTACAGCAAACCTGGCAGTCTTCGACATAAGACTGGCGACGACCCGCCGACGAGTCCACTTCCGTTTCGTTCCATTCCCCGCAACCCGCACATTGAAAGCCAGCCGTCATAGATAGCCGATCCTTTTCTTTCCAGTATATCCATACTTGACCGCCACTCACATATGACCTACAGTCATATTTGTGACGACCTTTCGACGGAAGTCCGATTGGGGCAGTTTGTTCACCACCTCCACGCTGGTCAACGGCATCATGGGGCGTCGCGAACGCCGGACGTGCGAGACGCGCGAGCGCATCTTCCGCGCAGCCATGAATCTCTTCCGCGACCGCGGATTCCAAAAGACGACGGTCGAGAACATCACGGAAGCCGCCGACGTCGGCAAAGGCACGTTCTTTAACTACTTCCCCACCAAAGAACACGTCCTCGGGGTACTCGGCGAAATCCAACTCGACAAGTATGACCACGCTCTGCGAATGGCCCAGGCTGGCGAGGCACGCAGCGCTTTGCTTTGGCTCTATCACGCGCTTCCTTCCGAGGTTGCCAGCAGCCCCGAGATGGTTCGCAGCCTGGTAACGGTTTTTATGACCAGCAAAGAAGTGCGCACCTTCCTGACAACTGGTTTACAGCGCGGTCGCGGCAAGCTGGGGGACGTCTTTCAAACGGCTTTGCAGCGCGCGGAGATTCCCGCGCACCAGAAACCTGCAGCGTTGGCGTTCCGTTTTCAGCAGTCTGTCTTCGGAGCGATGGTGCTGTGGACGCTGCAAACCCCAGCGCCGCCCATGGAGAAATGGCTGGATAACGGTTTTGACTTTTTCTGGGCCGCTGTTACCGCGCGACCAGAAGCTACGAAGTAGAACATTCGTTGAAGCAGGAGTAGTTCATGAACCGCAAGAGACTCATCGTAATCGCAGTCGTTTTGGCTTTGGGAATCGCGGCCTACATGTGGGCCTCGTCACGCCCGAAACCACTGGTTGCTTCCGGCACGGTGGAAGCCCGCGATATTCGAGTTGGCTCCAAGGTTGGAGGCCGCATCGACCAAGTGCTGGTCCGCGAGGGCGACCAGGTTGCAGCCGGGCAAGTGCTGGTGACGTTTGATGACCGCGAGCTGAAGGCCACTCGAGATGCATCTTTGGCCAACTTCCAGAAGCTGCAACGGGGCTACCGTCCAGAAGAAATCGAGCAGGCGAAAGCCGCCGCAGCTCAGGCACAGTCCGACTATGCGCTGAAGAAGAACGGCGCACGCCAGGAAGATATTGACGCTGCGCGCGCCGATCTTGAAAGGGCCCATGCAGATGCGGTTCGCACAGAAAGTACCTGGAATCGCGTCAACGATCTTTCCAATCAGAACATTTTTTCCAAGCAGCAGAGAGACGACGCGGAGGGCGTCTGGAAATCCGCCGCCGCCGTTGAGCGGTCCGCGGGAGAGAAACTGCAGGCCTTGGAAAAAGGCTTTCGCCCCGAAGAAGTAGCGTCCGCCGGACACCGTTACCATCAAGCGTTAGCGAGTGCGCAGCAGTTCGAGCACGGCAGTCGTCGAGAAGACATCGCCCAGGCACGCGCCCAGTTTGAGTTTGACGACGCCCGCTATCGGGAACGACAAGTCATCGCACCTGCCGCTTCTGTTATTGAAGTCATGGATATTCGCCCCGGCGATCTCATCGCTCCAAACCTACCAATCGTCACGCTCCTGGAACGCGACCAGCTCTATATCCGAATCTATGTTCCAGAAACTAAGCTTGGGCGCGTCGCCCTCGGCCAAAAAGTGGAGGTGACTCTCGATTCCCTTCCCGGCCAAACCTTTGGAGGGGTCGTAGACCAAATTAATCAGCTCTCAGAATTCTTGCCCCGCAACGTGCAGACGCGCGAAGAACGCGTTCATCAAATGGTGGGCGTGAAAATCCGCATTCCGGATTCCAGCGGGAAGATTCGCTCCGGCATGGCCGCCGACGTCAAGCTGGCTGAATCCGCACCTGGAGAGAAACGATGACCGACATTGCCATCCGCACGGAGAATCTTACTCGTCGCTTCGGCGACTTTACAGCCGTCTCCGATGTGAATATCCAGGTGCAACATGGCGAAGTCTTTGGCTTTCTTGGGCCTAACGGCAGTGGCAAGACCACCGTCATCAAGCTGCTGACCGGGCTATTGCCGCTGAGCGGCGGCGACGCCTGGGTCGACGGCATTGACGTTCGCAAAGATCCTGAAGAAGTGCGGGAACACATCGGCTACATGTCGCAGAAGTTCTCTCTCTACGACGACCTCACGGTTTTGGAAAACCTCACCTTCTACGGCCGCATCTATGGACTCTGCCCCGAGAAACTTCGTTCCAGAATCGATGACATTGTTTCGCAAAATGTTCTTGGCCCTTACGTAAACCGGCAGGCAGGCAAACTCTCCGGCGGCTGGAAGCAGCGTCTAGCACTCGGTTGCGCCATGTTGCACGAACCGAAGATCATGTTTCTCGACGAACCCACCGCCGGTATTGATCCCGTCGCTCGTCGCCAGCTCTGGGACTTACTGTTCGATCTTTCGGGCAAAGGCATCACATTTTTCGTCACAACGCATTACATGGACGAGGCCGAGCGATGCAGTCACGTCGCCTACATTTATTTCTCCAAGCTGATTGCCGACGGCACCCCTGCGCAGCTGGAAGCCATGCCTGACGTAAATCCGGTGGGCACCCGACGCCTGGAAATCAGAACAACGCAAGTCACCCGTGGCCTGCGGCTGGTACGGAAGTTCCAAGGCGTGCACTACGCTACGGTCTTCGGGCAGTCCGTGCATGCGCTGGTTGACGGCTCTTTCGACCAGGAAGGACTCGCCAAGTTGCTGAAGCAGGAAGGCATCGACATCACCGAAGTACGCCCTCTTACTGCCAGCCTGGAGGATGTTTTTGTCGAACTCACCTACCGCCGACAAGCCGAGATGGAGGGCAAACATGCGTAATCCATTTCAAGGCATGAACGCGATGATTTACAAGGAAGTCATCCATATTCGCCAGGATTCGGCTGCGATTTTCTTCGCGCTCTTTATCCCGATCGTGCAAATGACTATCCTCGGCTTTGGCATTGATACGAATATTCGCCAAATCAAGACCGTGATTTTCGACGACAACCAGAAGAAAGAAAGCCGCGAATTCATTGACCGCTTGCGCAATTCCGACACGTATCGGATCGTAAAATATGTCTACTCCGACCACGAGATGAACGAAGCCATCATCGGCGCCGAAGCGCGGGTCGGCATCAAGATTCCATGGGACTACTCCGATCGCCTGCTGAAGGGTGAAACTGCTCAGGTCATGGTATTGATTGACGGCTCTGATTCCTCCGTGGCAGGACAAGCCATCAACGTAAGCGCCGCAATTGGGCTCGAGGAATCTTTGAAGCGCGTTCTCGCGGTCGGGCAGACTTTACCCGTTGAGATCCGCCCGAAAGTTCTCTTCAATCCCGATTCGCGCTCGCCGAACTTCTTTTTGCCCGGACTGATGGCTGTTTTGCTGCTTAGCGTAACCACATTCCTCACTGCTTTTGCTATTGTGCGCGAAAAGGAAAAAGGCACGCTGGAACAGCTCTTCGTGACGCCGGTAAAACCTATGGGACTCCTGCTCGGCAAGATTCTTCCCTACCTCGGAATCGGCTTTACTGAGTTATGTATTATCCTTGTAGCGTTGGTAACGATCTTCAAGGTTCCGATTCACGGCAGCGTCATTCTGTTGCTCGTTCTTTCAATCCCTTACCTGTTCGTGTCGCTGTCCTTTGGCACTCTAATCTCAACCAAGGCTCGTTCGCAGGCTGAAGCCATGCAGATGGCCTTCCTCACCTTTCTACCCAGCATCTTTTTTTCCGGCTACATCTTCCCGCGCGAAACCATGCCTTTACCCTTTTACATCATCAGCATGTTCGTGCCAGCAACGTACTTCATCAACATCACACGTGGCATCATCTTGCGCGGTGCAGGACTGCGGCATTTGTGGTTTGATGCATTCATGCTCGTCATTATGGGCTCTCTGCTGTTTTTTGCAGCGGCCCGTAGATTCCAAAAGAAGGTGGTAGCAACGTAATGGCCTCGGTGCCTCTTGAGGTTTGCGTGGACTCAATCGCTTCCGCTCTGGCAGCAGAGCGAGGCGGCGCGACACGCGTGGAGCTGTGCAGCAATTTGTTCGAAGGTGGAACCACGCCCAGCGCTGGCTTGATCTCCACCGTGCGTCACAAGATTTCGATTGGCCTGCACGTCATGATTCGCCCGCGTGCCGGAGGCTTCTGTTACTCCGCCGACGAATTTGAAGTGATGCAACAAGACATTCTGAATGCAAAACAGCTGGGCGCGAACGGCGTAGTGTTAGGAATCCTGAATACCGGCGGCAGCGTAAATATTGAACGATCTCGCAAGCTTGTAGAACTGGCGCGCCCTCTGACCGTTACGTTTCACCGCGCTTTCGACATGTCCTCGGATCTATTTCGCGCTCTCGAAGACGTCATTTATACCGGAGCAAATCGTATCCTTACGTCGGGCGGCGAGCCCAGCGCCGTCGAAGGCATGGGGGCTTTGCATCGCCTGGTACAGGCTGCTGGGGACCGCATAATTTTGATGGCATGCGGCGGAGTTCGCGATCACAATGTCCGCGCAATCCTGAACCAAACTCAGGTACCCGAAGTTCACGCAGGCATGGTCGATTCCGTCCCAAGCCCCATACGCTACCAAAACAAGAGGGTCGTAATCGGATCAGCCCAGAGTCGAGACTATGCGCGGCTCGTGGTGCTGCAAGAGAGCGTAGAGAGGATTGTCGAGACTTTGCGAGAGGCGGAACCCATTCGATCCCTGTCCTAGGCGATTGTCGCAAAAAAGACTTTTCGCCGCATGCCTTGTAAGATGTCACCATGTTTTCAAGACGCAATTTCCTGCGCACGGCAGCCACCCTTCCTATAGCTCATGCTGCATCGGCTTTGCCACTTTCCAGTGCCGAAACACTACCTCCGGCGCTGATGTCCTTGCGCTCCCGAAAGAGCGAGGCGTTGCCTATCACTCGCGCGGAACGCACCCTACGCCAGGAAAGAGCACGCAGCTTGATGTTCGAAAATCAACTCGATGCGCTTCTCCTCATGGCTGGCACCTCGCTCGACTACTTCACAGGAATCCGCTGGTGGGGCGGAGAGCGCACGTTTGCCTGTGTACTTCCCGCCAAGGGCGATGCATTCTACGTTTCCCCCGCGTTTGAAGAGGGCCGCGCTCGGGAACAATTCACGGACGCTCCACACGCAGAACACGCCGACCTCCGCACCTGGCAGGAAGATGAGAATCCTTACCGCTTGATCGCGGGCGGACTCAAAGATCGCGGCGTCGCTACCGGAACTCTTGGCATTGAAGAGACTGTTCGCTTCGTTTTCAGCGATGGAGTTTCCAAATTTGCGCCGCAAGTTAAACTCTCCAGCGCAACTCCAGTCACCGCAGGTTGCCGCGCGATCAAGAGCGATCATGAACTGGCCCTGATGCGGCTCGCATCGCGAGTCACTCTCGGCGCTTATGAAGCCGCATACCGCTCAATTCGCCCTGGCATGACCCAAAATGAATTCGCTGATCTGGTCGCCATGGCTCACGAAAGGCTAGGCTTCCCGGGCGAAGCCAGCGTGCAAGTCGGAACCTTCTCCGCTCTTCCCCACGGCTCGATTATGCCGCAAGTCATCCGCGAAGGCACCATTCTTCTCATGGACGGCGGCTGCCAGGTTGAAGGTTACAGCTCCGACATCAGCCGCACTTTTGTACTCGGCAAGCCTGCGGACAAAATGAAGAAGGTCTTCGATATCGTCCACGCTGCACAAACCGCAGCGCTCAAAATCGCCCGCCCGGGTGTCGAATGCCAAGCAGCAGACTCTGCAGCGCGGATGGTCATCACAAACGCCGGCTTCGGCCCAGACTACACGCACTTCTCCCATCGCCTCGGCCACGGCATGGGAATGGATGGCCACGAGTGGCCCTATCTCGTCCGCGGCAATACGACGAAAATGGAGCCGCACATGATCTTCAGTGACGAACCCGGCATCTATATTCCCGGCGAATTCGGCGTACGCCTGGAGGACGATATGCACATCACTGAAAACGGCGCAGAACTGTTCACGCCGCAAAGCCCGTCGCTCGAAGATCCCTTCGGCAAAGGCTAACTTATCTTGAGGTCCACGCTCATCGCCGACGGCGCGTTCCATCCCATCCGTTGGACCCTGTTCGTCGCGGTGGCAGTACCGATTCTTCTTCTGCTTCTAGCCATGATCGCCCACGGCGGAGGCAACGCGGGGCTTGCGCGCAGCTCCTTCCGCGCTCTTCGCTGGATTGCGGTGACTGAACTTGCATTGTTCATCGCGCTCGCAACAGTTGGCGCGATTTACGAGTACCAAAGCCGCACCAGCGACCGCCACAACTTCCCTCCTCCAGGCAAGCTTGTCGATTTAGGTGGCTATAAACTGCACCTCCAATGCGCCGGACCAAGCCTTGAACAGCACTCGCAAAACAGTTCACCCACTGTTGTTCTGGATTCAGGTCTGGTTGGTTCTGTGCTGGATTGGCGGCGAGTACTTCCGGAGGTCGCGCGCTTCACTCGCGTCTGCGCTTATGATCGAGGCGGCTATGGATGGAGTGACCCTAGCCTGCAACCTCGCACACTCGAAGGAATCACGGCTGAATTGCACGCTCTGCTTGAAAAATCCGGCGAGCGCCCTCCCTACATTCTTGTTGGCCATTCGCTAGGCGGACTCAACATGTGGGCCTACGCCAGCCGCTACCCTGCCGATGTTGCTGGACTGGTGCTAGTAGACTCGGCCCACCCGCAACAATCGTTTCCATTTCCACGGCGAGAACGACTTCAGCTTCTCTTACTTCGGTGGTCGTTGCTATTCGGCTTGCCACGCTGGAGAGGCTGGTGCGGTGGCGGCCAGGACGGCATCAGCCGGCTCAAGGCCGCAATCACTTGCCAGCCTCGCTACCAGGCCAGTTACTACGAACAGCGCGCCGCCATGCCGAAGTATCTTGCCGAAGCCCGCGAGTTGCCTCCGCTCAACTCGATTCCTCTCATTCTGGTCTCACGGGACCCTAATCGCCTTGAGTCAAATGTGAGCCGCGAATCACAATGGCAAAACTGGCAGCAGGATCTTTCCCATATTGCGCTTGGCTCTCGCCTTGTGCTTGCGAAAGGTAGCGGCCACGACATCCCGGGTGAGCGCCCGGACTTAATCACGAAGGCCATTCGCGACCTACTGCCCCCGCAACCCGACTCCCAATAGCGCGGCGTTTTACTATGGCTCCAAAAAACATTAAGACTTTCGCCAGGAATCGGCTACCATTTCCGCATGGCTAATCCTCTGCTTTCCCGGCGTTCCTTCGTAGCCTTGTCAGCGATGCTTCCGTGGGCGCTCCCCAGTCGCGCTGCAACCGCTATTCCTGTGGGCCTTGAGCTTTACTCCGTCCGCGAAGCTTTGGCGCGCGATCCCCAAAGCACCGTGCGCGCCGTCGCGCAAATGGGGTATGAGTGCGTGGAGTTTTACGCTCCCTATTTCCAGTGGACGGAAAATGAAACAAAGCAGATTCGGAAGCTCATGGACGACCTCGGCATCCGCTGCTACTCCACCCACAACGATGAAGGGTACTTATCCCCCAAGAATCTTGGCCGCGTACAAGATATGAATTCCATTCTGGGGAGCCGGTACGTTGTGCAAGCATCGTCCGAACCGAAGACAACGATCGACTCATGGAAAACTGTAGCGGACAATCTGAACATGGTTGCCGAAAAACTGGAGGCCGCAGGCTTGCATGTCGGCTATCACAACCACGATCCCGAGTTTCGCCCAATCAACGGCGTACGTCCGATTGAGATTCTAGCCAAAAACACCAAGTCCTCGGTCATGCTTCAGCTTGATGTGGGAACTTGTCTTGAAGCGGGCTCCGATCCCGTAGCGTGGATCAAGGCAAACCCCGGCCGCATTCGCTCCATGCACCTGAAAGATTGGTCCTCCACGCCGGGCAAAGGATATTCGGTTTTGCTGGGAGAGGGCTCGGTCGATTGGAAGAATATCTTTCTAGCCGCTGAAAACGGCGGAGGCGTTGAGTATTACCTCGTCGAGCAGGAAGGCAGTCGCTTTTCTGAAATGGAAACAGCGCAGAAGTGCCTAAAAGCTTTTCGAGAAAAGCATTCCAGCTAGCCTTGGCCTCGAAGTCACTCCAACTGAACAACCAAAATCTGTCCGTCGGAAAAAAACGTTCCACCCGCCGCCGTATGCGCTTCCTTCAGCGGGTCGGCTGGAGTTACATGACTCAGGACAGCGACCTCACCCGTTGGACCCAGCGTTTCACACAGATATTCGCGCTCCTTATCGATGGCCGGATCAATCTTGTGGGTCAAACCGTTGTTGCGCTGGTCTTTTTCAAAGCCGATATCATGCGTAGCGGTGCCTACCCACCAAGCTTTTCCTTCAATATCCATCGGCGTTTTCCAAATTCGTAAATCATGGCGCTGCTTCACCATCTCCACCGGTTCAGCGTGCTCGTAACCAAAGTCCTGCACTCGCCCAAACAGATACAACTGGCTCATGGGCATGGCTAGGTACGCGTCCTTCGACAGAGTGGAGAAGAGCGCATGGGCCACAGCTTGTTTCTTGTCCTTGTCGGCCAGCATCTATCCGCCGTCTTCATAGGTTTTCATCAAGGCTTCCTTGGAGCCGATGATCGCGAAGGACCATGTCTCCCGGATTGCCCTGCTGATCGCCAATGCGCCGCAGAATCTGTTGCAGAATCTCTTGCGAAACTTCAATCTTCTTCTCGGCTGCTTGCACTGCGGCCTGAAGCACCTGCACCTTGGCATGGAAGCTGCCTTCACTGGATTCAGCGTCGGACTGATTCAATCCCATAGAAAACGACCCGCGCGTCGAACACTCACTTCTCTCTTCACGCCAATCGCAAATGGGATCGAGGATTCGCCGTCTCCAATGCGCCCAATCAGGCTTCCCGCACCCGCTCCGTTCACGGGGAGCGAACGCGTCAAATCCGTCCAACTACCCTGCATCCCCTGCGGGCTGGCGAACTTCGATTGGTACTTTACCTCGCCATCGGACTCAATCAAGACAGTCTCGCCCACGGCCAAATCAATCCCCGTATCGGCCCAGGCTTTTGCCCCCGGGACATCGAGTTCCTTAGTCAGTTTGGGCGCAGTCGCGCTGTTTGCAGTGGCGGCAGCGGCGGGGATTTCTGGCGCGCGGCCCATAACCCCAGCGCAAAAACCGAAAGCAAGAGCTACTGGCAACATCAATGAACGGAGATCAAGAGTTCGGAACACCATGAGCAGTTCCTCAAAGCGGTAAGTGTCTAAACGTTCACCCACAATATTTGGAAGAAAGCAGCGTCACTAACGTTGCCTGGCACAGCCCCTCGACCGCTATTATAGCCAGTATGGTCCTCTCTATGCCTTCGGAACCAAGTCTCCACGAAGATCAGATGATCGTGCTCTACGACGGCCTCTGCGGCCTCTGCGACAGTGTCGTCCAGTTCCTATTGCGACACGACACCAAAGACGTATTTCGCTTCGCGCCGCAACAAAGCGACTTCGCCCAACAAATCCTTACTCGCCACGGCTTCGACGCCACTGCCATCGAAACCATCTGCCTGATTGAAAACTACAAACAGCCGAGCGAACAAGTCCTGACCAAATCCGCCGCCACCCTCCGCATAGCAGAAGGGCTAGGCGGAATCTGGAACGCTGCTCAAGTTGCAAAACTCCTGCCCCACCCACTGCGCGACGCTGCTTACGACTGGTTCGCCCGCAATCGCTTCCGATTTTTCGGCAGACGAACCGAGTGTCGGCTCGCCTCCCCAACAGAACAGCACAAATTTGTGGGATAGTCCTGTTGAATCGGGTCTTACCGACCTGAGCCAGCCAACATCTAGCTTGAATCCGACATCCTATCTAACGTAACCTTTGCGCGTATACGCATTGTGAATTCTATCCCATTACTTTGGAGGTCTACCTTGTTGAAGACTTTTCGATCCGCCCTATTCTTGCTTGCGTTCGCACCTGCTCTCCACGCACAAGCGATTCTTCCTAAGGCGAACGTGTTCTTGGGCTATTCCTACAACCACTTCGGCGCAAATGGATTCCATGACAACCTAAACGGTTGGGAACTTGCCGGAGAAGGAAAGGTCATGCCCTTCCTGGGAATTGTGGGAGAGTACAGCAGCTACTATGGCAGTGGCAAACTTCACGAGCAGAATTTCCTGTTTGGTCCGCGCGCCTCGGTTCACTTCGATCGCATTACTCCATTCGCGCAGCTACTCATCGGCGGATCTCACCTTTCCGCGAATCTTAGCTCCGACACTTCGTTCGCCACTTCGGCCGGTGGCGGCGTCGATTGGAGCCTTCGGGGACCGCTCGCCTGGCGCTCGCAGTTCGACTACCTTCACACTAGCTTCTTCGGCGGCGCCCAAAACAACGTTCGACTCACCACAGGATTGGTGCTGCGTTTCTAACTCATCCGCCGGCGATCGAGGGCACAATCAGCACTTGATCGCCGTCGCGGAACTGATAAGCGTCGCCGCCGAGAAAGCGCACATCCTCATCATTGATGTAAATATTGATAAACTTCCGCACCTTGCCACTCTCGTCGCGCAAATGCTGCGTGATCGACGGATGTTTCGTTCCAAGATCATTCAAGAGTCCCGGTAAATCAGCGCCTTCACATTCAATCTTCGCCGTGCCATCCGTAAACCGCCGCAGCGCACTCGGTATTTCCACGGTAATTTTCATAACTCGCTCCTGATGTCTTTATCCTGAAGTATGAATCGGGTGCCCCGTCCTTGTCGCGCCCTTTGCTACAGGGCGGGGATTCAGGCTACGCGGCTTGCCGCTCTCCCAAGCAAGCCTCAAACGCCGCCAGCTTTGGCTCAATCACCACATCGTCGTAAGCCTCGCTAGCCAGGGCATCCAGCGTCTTCAACCCATTCCCCGTGATGCAAGCAACCGTAGTTTCGTGCGCTTGAATTCTTCCCTGCTCGACGAGCTTTCGCGTTACCGCTGTCGTCACACCGCCCGCTGTTTCCGTGAAGATGCCTTCCGTCTCCGCCAGCAACCGTATCGCCGCGACCGTTTCGATATCGGAAACATCCTCAGCCCAACCACCACTCTCGCGAATCCCTCGAATCGCATAAAACCCATCCGCCGGATTCCCAATCGCCAGCGACCGCACAATTGTCGACGGCTTCTGCGGCTCAAACATTTCCTGCCCACCCTTCACCGCCTTCGAAATCGGAGAGCACCCCGTAGCCTGCGCCCCAAAGAACTTCACCTGCTTCGGCTCCACCAACCCCAGCTCAATCAACTCCCCAAACGCTTTCTGAATCTTGCCAATCAGCGACCCGCCCGCCATCGGCACCACGACGTTATCCGGCAGGCACCAGCCGAGTTGTTCGGCAATCTCGTACCCCACGGTCTTCGAACCCTCAGCGTAATAAGGCCGCAGATTCACGTTCACAAATCCCCACGGCAGCTGATCCGCGATCTGTGAACACAGCCGATTGACCTGATCGTAATTGCCCTTGATCTTGACCACATTCGCGCCATACACCCGCGTATTCAGAACCTTGGCCGCTTCCAAATCCTGAGGAATAAATATCCACGCCTCCAAGCCTTCCCGTGCCGCCTGTGCCGCCACAGCATTCGCCAGGTTTCCAGTAGAGGAACATCCCACCACGCTAAATCCAAACCGCTTCGCCGCCGCTAACGCCATCGCCACTACGCGGTCTTTGAACGACAACGTCGGAAAACACACCGCATCATTCTTCACATAAAGATGATCCAGCCCCACAGCCTTCCCCAGCTTCCGCGCCGCCACTAAGGGCGTAAATCCCACCGGAAGCGTGCTCGAATATCCATGCGGCACTGGCAAAAGCTCCGCATAGCGCCAAAGATTCGTAGGCCGCTGCGCAATATTGTCCCGGGTAAAAGTCCGCCGCACATAGTCAAGATCGTACGCCACCTCAACGGGCGAAAAACACTCCTCGCAAATCGAGCGCGCGGCGTTAGGCGATCGCCGCCCACACTGGCGGCACTTTAATTCAAAATGGAGACTGGCTGGATCGGAGGCTGGTTGAGCTTCGGCTGCATGAGCCTGGGTAGATTCAAATTGCGTTGCAAAACCAGTTCGCGTTGAAGCATTCATGCGGCACTCCTGCCCACAGGGGCGTAGTATCTGGATTCGCCGTAGAGATGTAGGAAATCTTGCTCGGGAGGGCAAATGAAAAAGCC
>JANXUC010000052.1 GCA_025352065.1 Acidobacteriaceae bacterium
GGCGGTGCTGGTTCCACGAAACGGCAGGGTACCCGTCGCCATTTCGTAGAGCACGGCGCCGAAAGAGAACAGGTCCGTGCGGGCGTCGAGGTCTTTGCCTCTGGCCTGCTCGGGAGACATGTAGGCGATGGTGCCCAGCGTCGAGCCTGGACTGGTGAGATGCTGCTCGCCGATTGTGTTGGCGGTCGAGCCAGCGGTGGCGTCTGTTGCTCCGCTTTTGTTGGACGAACTCCCCGGAGCGACCTTGGCCAGTCCAAAATCCAGAATCTTGGCGTGTCCGCGCTCGGTGACGAAGAGGTTGGCGGGCTTGATGTCGCGGTGGACAATGCCTTTTCCGTGTGCAGCATCGAGTGCGTCGGCAATTTCGATGGCCAGACCGAGCAAGACTTCCGTTTCGACGGGCTTTTCTCCGATGCGGTGCTTGAGCGTCATGCCCTCCAGAAACTCCATAGCGGTGAAGGCTTTACCATTTTCTTCGCCAATGTCGTAGATCGTGCAGATGTTGGGATGATTCAGGGCGGAGGCGGCTTTGGCTTCGCGACGAAATCGCTCCAAAGCTTGGCGGTCCTGGGCTAAATCTTCAGGCAGGAATTTGAGGGCGACGAAGCGGTCCAGGCGCGTGTCTTCAGCTTTGTAGACGACGCCCATCCCGCCACCACCCAGCTTTTCGACAATGCGGTAGTGCGAGATGGTTTGGCCAATCATTCGATAAAGAATCTTACGTGGGCAAAACTGGGTGAGTCAACGCAGTAGAAGATTCTTGAAATTAACTCTAATCGTGCTCTTGGACTCTTCTAGTCGGACGCTTTGCCGTGCAGCGCGACTTCCTCATCCATCGAAGGTTCTTGAGCAGATCGTATCGCTGGAATCTGGGCTTCCTTCAAAAATTCGTAGTTCTTGACCAGGACGGCCACGCCACTCTTGTGACTGGTGGCAGCGGGGAGAACGCGCAGCACGCGCACTTGGCAGCGCACCCGCACATCCTCCGAAAGAGTGATTTCGGAGGGCATGTTCAACACAAGCTTGAGATCATCACCCACCTGTAGAACCATGTCGGTGTAAAGAAACATGCCACGCGCGCTGATATCTTGCGTGAAGGCAAGCCCCTCCTCGCTGCCCCGGCGAACCGCGACGGAGCGGGGAAAGTCAAAGCGCTGCGTGGAGCGGCGTTCGATAAAAGCCTGCGAAGTAGCCATAGTCATTGCCTCCTGGGCGTTCGAGGACGCTCTCACGGTTGCACCGAGAGCAGAATTGCCGCACCAAGTTGGGCCTGGCGTTGCACGATCCAAACTCAAACCAGCTTCCTGTTCAACGGGGATTAAGCAGGAGGCTCGTGGTTCCTAAAGGCGTTCTTAAGGAACCACCCCACTCTAGCGCGTTTTGGGCGCTTTGCGAAGATAGCAAATTGGTGACCCTGTGGAAACTTCGGTCCCAATCGTGCTGGGCGAATTCTTTCGCAGGTTGTAGCATCGAAAGATCGTGCATATGTCTGCCTCGGCCAGCCCAACTTCGTCGGATACAACTTCTGTCGGACCGCCGCTGCCTGAAGGCGGGGCGCCGCCGGGACGCCTGCGGACTACGTTTCGCGCCCTGCAGCATCGTAATTTCCAGCTCTTTTTCGGCGGGCAGATCATTTCGCTGACGGGCACGTGGATGCAGACCATGGCGCTGTCGTGGCTGGTTTACGATCTGACGGGATCGTCGCTGCTGTTGGGAGCGGTGGCATTTTCCAGTCAATTTCCCATATTTATTTTTGCGCCGGTCGGCGGCATGCTAGCGGATCGGCTGGATCGGCGGCGCGTCGTGATCGCAACCCAAACCGCGTCCATGATTCTCGCCTTTGTGATGGCGGCTTTGACCCTCACACATCATATTCATGCTCGGCACATTGTTGTTCTTAGCATTCTGCTGGGCATCGTGAACGCATTTGATCTTCCGGCGCGGCAGTCGTTTCTGGTGGATATGGTGGGCCGCGAGGACTTGATAAACGCCATCGCGCTGAATTCGTCGATGTTTAATGGAGCCCGCTTCATAGGGCCCGCGGTGGCGGCGATCGCGATTGAAAAGATTGGCGAGGGTGGGTGCTTTCTCGCGAACGCCGTGAGTTACATTGCCGTGATTATCGGGCTGCTGCTAATGAAAGTGCACTGTCCGCGCCGGAGTGGGAATGTTTCTCCGATGGAATCCCTGAAAGAGGGGTTTCGTTTTGTGCGGCGAACGACGCCGATTCGCGCCCTGCTGCTGCTGCTGGGTCTAGTAAGCCTGGTGAGCATGCCGTACACCGTGCTGATGCCGATTTTTGCCGCAAAAATTTTGCACGGAGGACCGCGCGCGCTGGGGACGCTGATGGGCGCCAGCGGAGTGGGAGCCATGTTTGGCGCGCTGACGCTGGCTTCGCGAACGGGCGTGCGCGGGTTGGGACGCTGGATCGCGATCGCTGCCGGAGGGCTGGGCATGTTTCTGATTGCGTTTTCGCTATCGCAAACCCTCTGGCTCTCGGCGCTTCTGCTGCTGCCGGTGGGCTATTGCATGATGCTGCAAATGTCGTCGTCGAACACGCTGATTCAGTCGATGACGCCGGATGCGCTGCGTGGGCGCGTAATGGCGGTTTATTCGATGATGTTCATGGGCATGGCTCCGTTTGGAGCGTTTTTTGGCGGCGCCATCGCGCACAGATTGGGAGCGCCGATTACGGTGGCGATTGGCGGCGCAGCGTCGATTGTGGGAGCGGTCGTGTTTGCGCGCTACCTGCCGATGATTCGAGTCGAGGCTCGCGAGTTGATTGGGGCGCAGGAAGCATTGCGGGACAATCCGTAATTTGATTTGTCATTCCGAGAGCAGCGAGGAATCCCTTTATTTCCCATACATTCTCGGTGCGAAAGGGATTCTTCGCTGGCTCAGAATGACAAAAATTCGGGAATGAAGACTACTGCACAGCCTTGTGTATGGCGAGCAACTGGGCCAACACTCCGCGCAACAGCTTGAGGTCGAGCGCGTTGGCGCCATCGGATTTGGCTTCTTGGGGATTGTCGTGAACTTCCAGGAAAATTCCGTCCACGCCCGCTGCGACCGCAGCTCGCGCTAACACGGGAATAAACTCTGGTTGGCCGCCGCTGGCTGCGTTGCCCTTTTCGCCGGAGGCTGAAGGTAGCTGCACCGAATGCGTGGCGTCGAAAACGACAGGCGCGAATTTCCGCATGATGGGGAGAGAACGCATATCGACGACCAGATTGTTGTAGCCAAAGGTCGCCCCGCGTTCGGTCAGCAGAATCTTCGGATTGGCCGTGGCGCGGCACTTTTCGACCGCGTGTTCCATGTCCCAAGGGGCGGCAAACTGGCCCTTCTTGATGTTGACTGCGCGGCCCGTCTTCGCGGCGGTGAGCAGCAGGTCGGTTTGGCGGCAGAGAAAAGCTGGAATCTGAATTACGTCCACCGCGTCCGCCACGCGTTCCACATTTGCAATTTCATGCACGTCGGTGAGGACGGGTACGCCGACTTCCTGCTGAATCTTACGCAGGATGCGCAAGCCTTCGTCCATACCCAGTCCGCGAAAGCTGCCGATGGAGGTGCGATTCGCCTTATCGTAAGAAGCCTTGAAGATGTAGGGCAAGTTCAACGAACGCGCGACGCCCTTCACGACCTCCGCTATTTTGATGGCGTGGGCTTCGCTTTCAATCACGCAGGGGCCGGCGATGAGGAAGAGCTCGCCGTTGCCGATGGTGACGTCGCCGACTTGGAAGGGAATAGGTTTCAATGTAGTTGCGACCCTTGAACCGCAAACGTCATTTAACGGCAAACATCATTTAACGGCAAACATCATTGATGTCGTGTTAGAGCACTGCGGGAAGGGCACGACTTCAGTCGTGCCACTCAAGCACAGAATGATCGGGCTTTAGCCCCTGAGGGTGAACTTTTCTAAATTGGAAATGCTGCCTCAGTGGCTGAAACCAGTCTTCTTCTGCGCTCTATGGCACGGCTGAAGCCGATGCCCTTCCCAAAACCGTTCTCGAAACTGGAAACTTGAAACTCGAAACCAGATTTATCTTCTTGCCAACTTTTCTGGCCGATGAAACATCTCGACCGCGTTCGTTTCCTTCTCCGTCTTTCGCCGCTGCCCGTGCGCGTACGCGGCACCAACAAACTCTTTGAATAGAGGATGCGGCTCCAGCGGTTTCGACTTGAACTCGGGATGGAACTGGCAGCCGAGAAAATACGGATGATCCGGCAGTTCGATCATTTCAACGTAAGTTCCGTCGGGCGTCGAGCCGGAAATCCGCAGCCCCGCTGCTACCAAAGGCTCTTCGTATTCACGATTGAATTCGTAGCGATGGCGATGGCGCTCGCTGATTTCGAGCTTGCCGTAGATTTTGTGCGCCAGCGTGTCGGGCTCGATCTTGCAGGGCCAGGCTCCGAGTCGCATGGTGCCGCCGAGTTCTTCTACGCCGCGCAGTTCACGCAGCTTATAGATGACGCGATGTGGCGTCGCCTGGTCGAATTCGCTCGAGTTTGCGTGTTCTAAACCAGCAACATTGCGCGCAAATTCAATGCAAGCCGTTTGCATGCCAAGGCAGATTCCGAAGTAGGGAACTTTCTTCTCGCGAGCATAGCGAATCGCTTGCAACATGCCTTCAATGCCGCGTTTGCCAAAGCCTCCGGGAACCAGGATGCCGTCATACATTTCGATCTGGGCCTCGTAGGATTCATCTGCGGTTTCCAGGCCCTCGGCTTCGATCCAGCTCACGCTGAGTTTCAGGTTGTGTGCCAGAGCGCCATGTACGAGCGCTTCTTTCAAAGATTTATAAGAATCCTCGTACTCGACATACTTGCCGACGATGCCAATCTTGACTTCGTCTTTGGGGTTGTAGCAGCGATGGACAAGTTCCTCCCACGCCTGCATATTTCGTTCGGGAGCGTCGATGTGCAGATACTTCAGGCAAAGCGTATCGACATTTTCCTTGGCAAACCCCAGCGGCACTTCATAGACGGAAGCCACGTCTTTGGCGGTGATGACAGCTTCTTCGCCGACGTTGCAGAAGAGCGCAATCTTCGACTTAATGTCTTTCGCCAGAAAGCGATCGGTGCGACAGAGAAGAATGTCAGGCTGAATTCCGACGCTCAACAGTTCTTTCACCGAGTGCTGCGTCGGCTTGGTCTTCAACTCTCCAGCCGCGGCAATAAATGGAACAAGAGTTACGTGTACGAACAACGTGTGCTCGCGACCCAGTTCCTGACGCATCTGGCGGATGGCTTCAATGAACGGCAGCGATTCAATATCGCCGACCGTGCCGCCAATTTCCACGAGGACGATATCTACATCTTGCGCGACCTTCTTCATCGCAGCTTTGATCTCGTTCGTGACGTGCGGAATTACCTGCACGGTCTTGCCGAGATAGTCGCCGCGGCGTTCCTTCGTGATGATTTGTTCGTAGATGCGGCCCGTCGTCCAGTTGTTGTCGCGACTGAGCTTGGCGTGGGTGAAGCGTTCATAATGGCCGAGGTCGAGGTCGGTTTCCGCGCCGTCGTCGGTAACGTAAACTTCGCCGTGCTGAAAGGGCGACATCGTGCCCGGATCGACGTTCAGGTAAGGATCGAACTTCATCAGGTTGACGGACAACCCCCGGCTCTCCAGCAGACACCCGATGGAGGCCGCCGCGAGTCCCTTACCCAACGAAGACACAACCCCGCCTGTTACAAAGATGTACTTTGCCGACATCTTGTCCTCATCTTAAATTGTAGTTTGAAATTTGTGCAGGCTGGTCGCACACACAATTATGCCAAAACGCGGGGAGGTTGCATAGCTTTTTATAGTGCGTCATCGACAAGTGAAAATTGGGGTGCCCCGTCCTTGTCGCGTTTTGTGCGACAGGACGGGTTTTTTGACTTGGCTCTGGCACGAGAGGTTATTTGATGGGATTCTTGCAGGAGCTTTGTAGATGCGAATTGCGCTCTGAAAACGAGGGCGCTCACAAAAACTCCGCCTTGTCGCAAAGTACGCGACAAGGACGGGGCACCCCGGCGCTACACTAATTTGCATCTAACAAAATAATGACGAATCGCTTAACACTTCGTGTCGGTATCGCTGGATGTTTGACAATCCTTGCGTGCACGACGCTGTTCACGCAGTCTGCCACAGCCGGGACTGCCAAGCGCCTCATCCTGAAAGACGGGTCTTACCAGTCTGTCTCCAAATATGAGGTGAAAGGTGATCGCGTCCGCTACCTCAGTTCCGACCGCGAGGATTGGGAAGAGCTCCCCAAAGACCTGATTGACTGGAAAGCCACCGAGGAATTCAACGCGGGCCGCACGACCAGCGCCGATTCGGTAGAGGCTCGCGAGCTCGACAAAGAACTCGAAGCCGAGCTCAAGGCCGAAGAGGCGCGCACGCCGGAAGTCGCTCCCGGCCTGCGGCTTCCCGCGGACGGCGGCGTGCTGCTGCTCGACACTTTCAAGGGCGATCAGGAGCTAGTGGAGATTTCGCAAAACGGCGGCGAGCTTAACCGCAATGTCGGCAAGAATATTCTGCGCGGAGCGCTCAACCCGGTGGCCAGCCAGAAGCAGAGTGTCGAGCTGACGGGACTGCACGCTTTCGTGCAGTCGCACCAGACTCGTCCGGTGATTTTTGTCGGCCCGCCGCCAGACGACGCCAACGCTAGTAGCGACCCCGGCGCTAAGATCGCTGCCGCCCATCAACCCGCGCCGGAGCAGTCTTCCGAACGCTTTCGCATTGTGCGCGCCGAAGTGAAGAAGCAAGTGCGGGTTGTGGGCAACGTCAAGATTGCGATCTATGGGAAGGTCAGCCAGGAGCAGAAATTTGTCGAGACTAAGATCGAGCCGCTTACGGGCGGCTGGGTCAAACTGAGGCCGGTTAGCGATCTGGCCCCAGGAGAATATGCCGTGGTCGAAATGCTGGGCAAAGAGGGAATGAACTTGTTTGTGTGGGATTTCGGAGTGAATCCAAACGCGCCCGCGAATCCGTCGGCGTGGAAGCGCGTGAAGTAAGCTATCAGCTCTCGGCCAATCCGATTCTCTTAGCCAAGAAAATATTAGGGGTATCATTCCGAGTTCGGCGAGGAATTCCAAGTTGCTGCGGCTGAATGCAGAGTCGCGGGGAATGCTTACCGGACAAAAGACGCAGCGGCTGTTAAGAGCAAGCTCGCTGTGAGAATGCTTCTCAGTAGCATCGCGGGATCAGGTGCCGAGGGATACTTCCGCCGGATGGTGCTCGGCGTCAGGATGACAATTGTTTGTGAAATTAGCTCAACGCCGACAGCTTCCTACGGCACCACGCCCTGCTGCGCCACTCCGATGTTGTCTCGCGTGCTTTCCTTGACTTCGTACATCATGGCGTCGGCCCGGTCAATGATTTCGCGAGGCGTCCGAGCATCTTGCGGATAGGTGGCTAAACCCATGCTGGCGCGCACATTGAGGTTCAGCCCTTCCACTTTGCAAAACTCGCTGGCGCGCAACGAATCGCGAATACGGCGTGCCACCACCAGTCCCTGATCTTTGCTGGTCTGCGGTAGTAGAACTACGAACTCATCTCCGCCATAGCGGAAAGCATAGTCAATCAAGCGCAGTTGCGACTTGATGACGTAGCCGATTTCCGCCAACAGTTTGCTGCCGATCAGGTGGCCGTGCTTGTCATTGACTGCCTTGAAGTGGTCGAGATCAATAAAGATCATGGTGAATTCATACGCGTAGCGGGCCGAGCGGTAGACTTCCGTATCCAGAACTTTGTACAGGTGGCGGGCATTGTAAAGGCCTGTGCAGTCATCGGTGATGGTGAGTTCCTGAATCTTCTCCACCGCGCGCGCATTCTCAATCGCAATGGCGGCGTAATCGCAGAGCGCGTTCAGGAAAAACATTTCGCTTTCCGTGTAGTTGTGCAGAGTAATGTTGACGAGCTGAATCACGCCGAGCACGCGGTGCCGCGAGCGCAAGGGCAAACAGACGATGGAGCGCGTCTCCCACTTCGTCGTCGCGTCGATTCGTTTCGCGAAACGCTCATCCTTCGAAACGTCGGGAACAATCAGAGGCTCGCCATGCTGAGCCACCCAGCCAGCGATGCCTTCGCCCATCTTCAGACGAAGGTTCTTAACCGCCTCCGAAGCCTCGCCAATCGCGATGGCGAAGTAGAGCTCGTTGCGCTGTTCGTCGACCATCAACAAGGACCAGTTATCGGGACGAAAGAACTCCGCCACCTTCTGCATGATGGTTTGCAGAATCGGGTCGAGCTCCAGCGACGAGGTCAACGCTTTCGCGACCTCGTGGAAGATGCTCAGCTCCGACGTGGGCTGGCGCTCGGTTCCTGCGGCGTCTGACATCCAAGTCCTTCGAAAACTGGAGATTCCGGGTGCCTAATTATAGGCACCGTCAAATTGGCGAAGCAATAAACCTTAGTACCCAGTATCCCGCGCGATACCCAGCCACATTCCTGCGTCCGCTTCTAGCTGTCGAATTTTCCTTCACATTCCCGAGATTTCCCTTATGATGAAATCCGCGCCATGTAAGCGGGAGGGTCGAAGCACGGTGGTCTCGTTTGGCGAGCGTCTGAAGAAAGAGCGCGAAAAGCGGGGGATGACCCTTGAGGAAGTCTCTGCTGCGACCAAGATCGGCGTCCGCTCGCTGAAGGCCTTGGAGCAGGAAAAGTTCGACCTGCTGCCCGGCGGCATCTTCAACAAAGGCTTCGTTCGCGCCTACGCCAAGCACCTTGGCTTGGATGACGAGGTCGTCGTAGCCGACTATCTGGAAGCTGCGGGAGAATCCAGCCCCGCCCCGACAATCGCGGACCCAACCGAGGCGCAGAACGCTCAGGAGCTGCGCAACCTTGGTTCGTCACAGCCGCTCCCTTGGAGGTCGATGGCGGCGCTAGTGGTGGTCGGCACCCTGCTTTTCGCGGCTTGGCACTACTATTCACACCGCAAGACCGCCCAAGATATGGGCGCTTCGGAATCCGGAGTCATTTCTCCCTCGGCCTCGCCAGCGCCTTCTCCCGGTCCGACCGTAGTCGGACCCACCACCTCCAAGGCTGCCTCTGGAACAGTTGGAGATTTTGGCCAAGCGTCGTCCTCACAGCTCTCTTCGATAGTTCCACAGCCGAATTCCTCCTCGCCGCTCTCCACCTCCGGCAGCTTCGAGCTCTCTCTCCACGCCACCGACGAAGTGTGGCTCTCGACTACTGTGGATACTCAGCAGCCTTCCGAAGCGATCCTGTCACGAGGGCAGTCCAAGACACTACAGGCCTCTGACAAAGTTGTGATTCGCATCGGGAACCCGGTTGCTTTGCAGGTGTCGATCAATGGCAAGCGCATTCCGATTCGCGGTGCCGAGGGGCAGCCCGAGACTTTGACCTTCACTGCGGTCGGTTTGCAGTATGCCGGCGGCCCGCCCCCCCAGCCCAACTGATTCCGTTCACTGCATCCCAACGCCGTACAGCGCCGGATTTCCCATCTCGGCACGTTTTGCCCTTCGTTAGGCCTAAAGCCATTGCCTAGCAGGGTTGGCTTTGGTAGCCTTAGGTGATTCTCGCAAGCTGGCCCTAGTTTGCCTGCGCCTGGTCTTTGAGGCTGAAGCATTTTCAGGCAGAAACACCAACCTGCGATAAGGAGGCTTCAATTTGTCTTCCAAGAACCGTATTTTGTTTACATCAGAATCGGTGACCGAGGGTCACCCCGATAAGATTGCCGATCAGATTTCTGACGCCGTCCTCGATGCCTGCCTGGCGGAAGATCCTGCCAGTCGTGTAGCCTGCGAAACTCTGACCTGCACCGGCCTCGTCGTGATTGCCGGCGAAATTACGACGCGAGCCTATGTGGACTTCCAAGCACTCGTCCGCGGGACCATCTCTTCTATTGGCTATGACAACGCGCTTTACGGTTTCGATTCCAACACTTGCGCGGTGATTTCCAGCATCAACAAGCAATCTGGCGATATCGCCATGGGCGTAGACACCGGCGGCGCTGGCGATCAAGGCATGATGTTCGGTTACGCCTGCAACGAAACCGAAGAGCTCATGCCGATGCCCATCTCGCTGGCGCATAAGTTAACCCTGAAGCTTTCCGAAGTCCGCAAGAGTGGCAAACTTCCTTACCTCCGCCCTGACGGCAAATCCCAAGTCACTGTGGAATATGACGAAGCCGGCAAGCCTCTCCGCGTGGACGCGGTGGTAATTTCGTCACAACATGCCGAGAATGTTGCCACCGAGGAACTCCGCGCGGACATCCTGAAGCACGTAATTCAGGCCACCATCCCGGCGCACCTGCTCGACGCAGATACTAAATACCACATCAATCCGACAGGCCGCTTCGTTGTCGGCGGACCGATGGGCGACTCCGGCCTCACCGGGCGCAAGATCATCGTGGATACCTATGGCGGCATGGGCCGTCACGGCGGCGGCGCATTCAGTGGCAAGGATCCGACCAAGGTCGACCGTTCCGCAGCCTACATGGCACGTTACATCGCTAAGAACATTGTGGCTGCCAAGCTTGCCGACCGTTGCGAAGTCCAGTTGGCTTACGCGATTGGTGTGGCTGAGCCGGTCAGCGTCCGCGTTGATATTTTTGGCACCGGCACGGTCGATTCCGACGTGCTCTCCGACTTGGTTCGCGCGAATTTCCATTTGACGCCGAAGGGCATCATTGACTCGCTCAACCTGCGCCGTCCCATCTATCGCAAGACGGCCGCTTACGGTCATTTCGGTCGTACCGATCCCGACTTTACCTGGGAAGCCACCGACAAAGCGAGCAAGCTCGCGGCAGATGCAAAAGCCCGCCAGGCCGAGCCAGTAGGGGTCCGCAAGTAGATTTCGTGCTGGGGCCGTTCGCGGCCTCAGGTTCACATTGTTCGTTTTTGGTATTTGAAACAGAGGAAATTCAGGAGAAGCATGTCTACAACCATTGTGAATTGTGATGTTAAGAATATGGAACTGGCGGATATGGGCAAGAAACGCATTGACTGGGCCAATCAGTCGATGCAGGTTCTGCAAATTATCCGCAAGGAATTCATCAAGAACCAGCCACTGAAGGGCATTCGTATTGCCGCTTGCCTCCACGTCACCGCCGAGACTGCGAATCTTATGATTGCCCTCCGCGATGGCGGCGCCGACGTAGTCCTCTGCGGATCGAACCCGTTGTCGACGCAAGATGACGTAGCTGCCAGCCTGGTTCGCGACTACAACATTCCGGTTTTCGCTATTAAGGGTGAAGACAACGACACCTACTACAGCCACATCATGTCGGCGATTGACCACAAGCCGCAGATCACGATGGACGACGGCGCGGACCTCGTCGGCATCCTGCATACCAAGCGCACTGCGGAACTCGCGCATGTGCTCGGCGGCACCGAAGAAACCACCACGGGCGTGATTCGTCTGCGCGCGATGGCCAAAGAAGGCGCCCTGAAATTCCCCATAGTCGCCGTCAACGACGCCGACACCAAGCACATGTTTGACAACCGCTACGGCACAGGGCAATCCACGCTGGACGGCATCATTCGCGCCACCAACTTCCTGCTGGCGGGAGCGAAGTTCGTAGTCGCTGGATTCGGCTGGTGCGGACGCGGTCTGGCTTCGCGTGCTCGCGGAGCGGGCGCTGAAGTTATCGTCACGGAAATCGATCCCACGAAGGCGCTCGAAGCCGTGATGGAAGGCTACCGCGTGATGTCGATGAACGAAGCCGCCAAACTCGGCGACGTTTTCTGCACCGTCACCGGCAACAAAAACGTTTTAGCCAAGGAACACTTCGAGCTGATGAAGGACGGAGCGATCATCTCTAATTCCGGCCACTTCAACGTTGAAATCGACATTCCTGCGCTGGAGAAAATGTCTTCCTCGAAGCGCACCACCCGCGCCTTCGTCGAAGAGTACACCATGAAAGATGGCCGCAAGATCAACCTGCTCGGCGAAGGCCGCCTCATCAATCTGGCCTCCGCCGAAGGCCACCCGCCGTCGGTGATGGACATGAGCTTTGCGGATCAGGCTCTATGCTGCGAATACATGGTCAAGAACTACAAAACGTTAGAAAAGAAAGTCCACACCGTCCCCGCCGATCTCGACAAACGCGTCGCCCGCCTCAAGCTCGAAGCCATGGGCGTCAAGATCGACAAACTCACCGCGGAACAGGAAGAATATTTGGCCAGCTGGAACGAAGGAACATAGAGCAGTTGCCAGTAGACAGTTTCCAGTTTCAACAGAGGCAGTCCCAACGGGCTGCCTCTTTTTCCCCCAAACACATCCATTTGCCTGCCAAACCACGGCCCGTCGTTTCACCCGCCAAAAAAAAGACCGTCATCCTGACCCTGAGCGCTTTTTGCGAAGGGGAAGGACCCCCATGCTCCGTCCTTAGCCGACTGCCGCAAGGCATTCTCACCGTGCGGCGTCCTTATCAAAAGCTTTGGGCTTCTGGTAAATTGACTCCTATGACGAAGGCACTCACAGGCGGCCTGCTCTTATTTGTCCTGTGCCTTCCAGCGTTCGCCGAAGAAATCACAGTCGCCGCCGCTGCCGACCTGCAATTCGCTCTCAAAGACATCGCCACACGCTATGAAAAGCAGACGGGGAACACGGTAAAGCTAACGTTCGGCTCTTCCGGCAATTTCTTTTCTCAAATCCAGAACGGAGCCCCTTTCGATGTCTTCTTCTCCGCCGATCTCGACTACCCCAAGAAACTCGAAGCCGCTGGTCAAGCCGAGCCGGGCACGCTCTACCAATATGCCACCGGAAAAATTGTCCTCTGGGTCCGCAATGACTCGAAGCTGGATCTAACTAAGGGTCTGGCGGTCTTACTCGATCCGTCCATCCAGAAAATCGCCATCGCCAATCCGCAGCACGCGCCCTACGGACGAGCCGCCGTCGCCGCCCTCGAACATGAAAAGCTTTACGACAAGCTCAAAGACAAAATGGTTCTCGGCGAAAATATCTCCCAGGCCGCGCAGTTCGTCGAATCGGGGAGCGCCGATGCGGGTTTTATTGCGCTCTCGTTAGCGGTTGCGCCTGCGATGAAAGAAAAAGGCCGCTACTTCGAAATCCCTCCAGATTTCTATCCGCCGCTGCGGCAGGGGTGCGTCGTGCTGGCGTCGTCGAAGAAGAAAGCCGCAGCCGCGGCGTTCGTCGAGTTTCTGAAAAAGCCGGAGATTGCCGAGCTGCTGAAGCGCTCGAGTTTTGGAAAGTAACGAGCCTGGATTGTGGGTTTAAGTGTAAACGCCTGTTATCTACAATCATCCTAAGACATGATGGCGTGAACGAGTCAGAATAGCCGCTGTGACACTACTCAAGTTCCTTCAAGTGCTTGCCACAGTATCGCTGATTCTTGGCGTGGCCCGAATCATCCACATGTTTCGCGCTCGAGCGATGCGCGCTCTCGCTGTCGCATGGGGTTTCCAGTACATCGGACCCCTGCTCCTAAATGGTGGAACCCATCTCACACCAAGATCAGTCCTCCTCTTCCGGCCTGGTTCTCCCATTGCTGCCTCTCCGGCAAACGAATTAGACAGGTCTGGAATGTAATCGAGGGACAGCGAAACGGAGTATCGGTTCTCATTTTTGATACTGTTATTGGGGAAAGAAAAGGCGGCGCACCGTGCACTTTTATCGCGTGCCAGACCGAACAGAATCCATTCGGAACGGTTACCTCTCCAGATCGCGTAATGCAGTCACATGGATGGACGGTCCTTCACGGAGTTTGGTTCCTTTGGTTTTCGTGGACAATGAGCATACAGCGCCTCTACCACCATTTGAAGAAGTTGTGGGTTGGCTAGGACTGCGAGCCTAGTTGTTGAGAAACAGCGATTACACCAACAATCTCGCTCAAAGCGCATCGCAGCGGACATCCCGTTTTTCTCCGTGCCTCCGTGGTAGATTAAAAGTTCGGTTTCAAGATATTAATCATGAACGAAATCGCCAACTGGGCTCTGAACATCGCCTCACTTCGCGGAGCCTCTTACGCCGACGCTCGCATTGTCTCGCACCGCAACCGCGCCCTTTCCACCAAGAACGGCAAGGTCGGCAGTGCGCAAGATGCGGAATCGCTGGGCATGGGCATTCGCGTCATCGCCAACAATGCCTGGGGATTCGCGGCCACCGACAATCTGACGCGCGCCTCGGTCGAAGCCGCGACGGTGCTGGCCATCGAAGTAGCGCACGCCTCGGCCCGCGTCCAGCAGGAGCCGCTCCAACTCACCGATGAAAAGCCCGCTGTTGCCGAGTGGACCACTCCGCACAAGATCGATCCCTTCACCACTTCAATTGAGCAGAACTTAGATCTTCTCCTAAAGATCGACGCCGAAATGCGCACCGTCTCCGGCGTCACGCTCACCGAAACCGGCATGAGTTTCGACCGCGAAGAGACTTGGTTCGTCTCCTCCGAAGGCGCGAATATTCACCAGACAAAATTCTCCACCGGCGCGGGCTATGCCGCGTACGCGTTTGCAGGAAATGAAATCCAGAAGCGTTCCTACCCAAATTCTTTTGGCGGACAATATCAGTCCAAAGGCTATGAGCTAATCGAAGAGTTGAAGTTGCTGGAAAACGCCCGCCGCGTTGCCGAAGAAGCAGTTGCTCTGCTCAAAGCCGACCAGTGTCCAGAAGGCACGTTCAACCTGATTCTGGATGGCTCGCAACTCGGCCTCCAGATTCACGAGTCGGTCGGCCATCCCATCGAACTCGACCGCGTTCTTGGAATGGAAGCAAACTTCGCGGGCACTTCTTTCCTGACCTTGGAGAAACTCCGCAAGCTCCGCTACGGCAGCGATATCGTCAACGTCGTCGCCGATGGCCGCCAGGAGCACGGTCCCGGTCTCGGCACCTTCGGCTTCGACGACGAAGGCGTTCCCGCGCAATGCACGCCGATCATTACCAACGGGCTCTTTACGGGTTATCTCTCCTCTCGCGAAACCGCCCACACCATCGGCGAAACCCGCTCCGGCGCAACCATGCGCTCCGAAGCCTGGAACCGCATTCCCATGATCCGCATGACCAACATCAGCATCGTCCCCGGAGACAAACCGCTGACGAAAGAACAACTGATTTCTTCGACCGACAGCGGCCTTTACATGGAAACCAACCACTCCTGGTCGATTGACGACAAGCGTTACAACTTTCAATTCAGTTGCGAAGTTGGCTGGGAGATTAAGGGCGGCAAACGCGCTCGCATGTTAAAGAATCCGTCCTACTCCGGCATCACCACCGAATTCTGGAATTCGATGGACGCCATCTGCTCGCGCGACGAATGGACTCTCTGGGGCACGCCAAATTGCGGCAAAGGCCAGCCTCAGCAAACCATGGGCACAGGACACGGCGCAGCCCCGGCCCGTTTCAAGAACATCCGCGTAGGCAGCGCGTTTCAAGGAAGTTAGAAGAGCATGAAACTTTTTAAGTTTGTCATTCCGAACCAGCACTATCGGTGAGGAATCTGCTACTAGGCTTCAGAGTTGCGACTAGACCTACCGTGATCAATCCATGCTGACCCAATCCCAAGCCGCCGATATCTTCAACAAGCTCCGCAAAAGCTCGTCCTCCGGCGAACTGGAAGTCACGTTCTCCGGCGGTCGCAGCTCGCTCACCCGTTTCGCCAACAACGTGATCCACCAAAACATGACGGAAGAGAACACCTCCGTCTCGGTCCGCATTTTGAAAGACGGGCGAACTGCTCGCGCCACAACCAACGTTCTCGACGACGAAAGCCTGCAGCGCGCCGTCACCTCCGCCGAAAATCTCGCAAAGGTCCAAGAAGCAGATCCCGATCTTCTGCCGATGCCGTCCAACGGCGGCCCGTCAACCACCATCCCATCGCGCCATTTCGCAAACACCGCGAACCTTACACCGCAAGACCGCGCCTCCGGAGTCGAAAAAATCGTCGGCACAGCCAAAAAACACAACCTCACTACGGCAGGCATCTTCGCCAGCGCGGAAAGCTACGAAGGAATTTTCAATTCCGCCGGACTGCACGATTGGCACATGCAAACCCTGGCAGAAATTTCCATCACCATGATCGGTGGCGACGCTTCCGGCTGGCAGAAATTCAATTCCCCCGATGCCCTACATCTCGACCCTCTCGCGTTAGCTGAAACCGCTGCCCGCAAGGCCGTCGATTCCGCCAACCCGCTCGACCTCGCCCCCGGGAAATACACGGTCATCCTGGAACCCGCCGCCGTTCTCGATATTGTTGGATTCATGTTCTGGGATTTTGGCGGCCTCTCCGTGCTCGACCAGCGCTCATTCCTCAACGATCGTGTTGGCAAGAAGCTCTTCGGCGACAACATCAATATTTGGGACGATGCTTCTCATCCTCTACAAACCGGCATCCCATTCGACGGCGAAGGCATGCGCCGCCAGCCCGTGCAGCTCGTCGAGAATGGCGTAGTCCGTCAGCTCGTCCACGCCCGCTCCACGGCAGAGAAACTCCGCAAGTCTGAATTCGCCGACAAGGTCGGCCCCGTCCATGCCTCAGGCCATGGCTTCCAGCTCCCCAACGAAATGGGAGAAATGCCCATCAACATTGTTTTCGCCGCTCCAGCAAATCCCCAAACCGTCGATCAAATGATCGCCAGCACCGAGCGCGGTGTTCTCGTCACCCGCCTCTGGTATATCCGCGAAGTCGAGCCCTACGACAAGATGATGACCGGCATGACTCGCGACGGCACCTTCCTGGTCGAAAACGGCAAGATTCAGCGCGGCATCCGCAACTTCCGCTTTAACGAGAGCCTGCTCCACATGCTTTCGAACGTCGAAGCGATGAGTACGCCCGTGCGTTCCACCGGCGAAGAGTCCTTCGACATGGTTGTCCCGGCCATGAAAGTCCGCGATTTTAACTTCACGGAAACCACCAAGTTTTAACCTGAAATCGACCGAAATTACCGGCTCTTTGCAGGCGCTCCAACCCGCTTTACCCGCCTGCGAACCAGAGTTGTAACCTCTACGTAAGTCTCTTTAGGCCAATAGGTTACAGAGAAAGCCGCCGTCCAATTTTTAAACTTCAGTAACTTTTTTCTGCACCAACCCGGGTGTACTCTCTGCTCACGATGATAAACCAAGGCGGAATGACGGAGGGCACGAATCCGATGAATCCTGAAGCGAAATCCAAGGGTGCGTCGGCCCCGTCCAGTGCGGGCGCAGCAGCCGCGCCAGCCAAGTCTCCGTTTGCCAGCGTGCAGGGCGCAGTCCGCTTTCCACTGGAGCTTCCAGTCTCGCTCAAGTCTGCGGGCAGGGAAGCGCTGGCAACCACGCAAAACATTTCAGCCAATGGTGTTCTGTTTCAGGTAGACGCGGATATGCCCGTGGGTTCCCGAGTGGAGTTCACGATTTCCGTTCCAGCTCAGGTGGTGGGTACGGCACACGATGTCCAATTGGACTGCAGTGGCCGGGTCGTAAGGAATTACGAAGAGAGCGGTCGCCGCGGTATAGGTGTGGTGATCGATCAGTACCACCTCGAGCGCCGCTGACGCGGGCTCTACAAGAAGGAAGAAATGGCAACCACAGCAGTTAAACTCGCGGAAGATGCTTTGGAACACCTGCCGTCGAGCCGGGAAGGCAACGGGGGCTCGTCTGAAGAAGAAGCTGGCATCCGTGTTCTGTTGGCGGATCAGCAGGCAATTTTTCGCGCGGGATTGCGCAAAATCTTTGCTGTCGAAGACGACATTCGCGTGGTGGGCCAGGCGGAATCGCTTGCACAGACCTTGGGTTCCGCCGGCAAGTTCGCTGTCGATGTTTTGATCTTCGAGTCTGCGCTAGCTCCCGAGCCTGCAGAAGCGGTCAGCGACTTTCTGCGCAAATCTCGTGATTCTCGTGTAATCGTAGTCACCGAGCAGCCGGAACAGGAAATCACGCTGGAGTGTTTGCGCCGTGGAGCGCACTCGGTTATCTCCCGCGAAATTGAACCAGACCACCTCATTGAATGCGTTCGTAAAGTCGCTGCGGGTGAGCCTTGGCTTGATCTGCAAGGCATGGGCTGGGTCCTGAATGCTTTCCGGAACAACGCCTCGCGTCCAGCCAGCGCGCGTTCCAAAGTGCAGTTGACTCCGAAAGAGTCCGTCATCGTGGCCTGCGTAACTCAGGGCATGAAGAACAAAGAAATCGCACATCGAGTAGGCACCACCGAGCAGGTAGTGAAGAACTATCTGCGAAAAGTCTACGACAAGCTCGGCGTCGCCGACCGTTTGGAACTGGCTCTATTCTGCTTGCACAACAGGATAGTCGATACCAATAGTGTCCCGGCCGCCCCTGAGCATTCGGCCGCCCCTTTGCGTGCATCTGCCGCCGCAGCTGGTAACGGCAACGTATCCTAGCTCCCGGAACTTAACCCCTTTGGCCAACTTTTTTAAACCGCCTGGAAAACTCGCGGTAGGAATGAGTTGCGACCTGCCGAAGATCACCATACAATCAGGCAAGTCAGCTGTTTTCGAATCGCCCTAGCAAGATCGAGCGCATCGAAAACCTTCCAACAATCCTCCAACCGCAACAACCGGAGAGATGGCCGAGTGGCTGAAGGCGCACGCTTGGAAAGCGTGTTTAGGGGAAACTCTAACGTGGGTTCGAATCCCACTCTCTCCGCCACATTTTCAATGACTTGAGCTGGGTTCCGTGCCGTCACCCGTGCCGTTAACTACTAAGCGTGCTACTTTCCCCGATGCGGTAGACATTTCATCCGTTACCACGGTGCCATAAACGTTCATCGTCGTGCGGATGTCGGCATGACGCATCAACTTTTGCTGCACTGCTATTGTGGTGCCCACGGCATCTAGCCAACTGCGGTAGGTATGACGCAACGTGTGGGTTCCGAACGTCTCAAGCTTCGCTGCTAGCGCCGCGTCTTGAAACATCTTCCACGTCCAGGGATAGGACCACGGCAATCGGCCAAGCTGCGACGGGGAAGCGAAAACCCAATCATTGGGACTGCCGAATTGCGTGGACATTTTCCAAGCCTTCAGTACCGCTAGAATCTGGGGAGCAAGAGTCAGTGAGCGCCGTGAGCCTTCGGTCTTAGTTTCGTCAACTCGCCCGATGACGATGCCGCGTTGAACTAGCAGTGCACCATTGAGCCAATCGATATCGGACCACTTCAACGCTAGACACTCGCTGATGCGCAGTCCCAACGAAACGCTGACCACTGCCACTGTACGAAACGGCTCCCGCAGTTGAACAATGAACTGCTGAAACTCTTTCGCCGTCAAGCTGCGCGGCTGTCTCAATCGCTTGGACGCACCCCTCACGGTGACCAATGACATTGGGTTGCGTTGCACCGGGACGTTGCCGGACCACATGGCGAAGTCCCACAGACGCCCTAGTGAAGCGCGTACTTCCGCTTTAGACTTTGGGGCGAGGGGCAGGGAAACTAGCCATAGCTCCACGTCCCGAGGCTGTACGTCCGTGATGACGTGCGCGCCCCAACGCGGTAACACATGGCACTTAAGCCAAGACTCGTAGCCGCGCCGCGTGCTGTACCGCGTTGGCATTCGTTCTGCTCGGTAGTGTTCTACCAGAGCGGCCACAGTGGGCGCACTGGATGGTTGAGGTTGGGGCAGTTTGGCCCGGAACACTTGCGCCGTGTTCCACGCCGCTGTCTTGGTTGAAAAACGGCCCAGCGTTTTGCTATGACGACGGCCATCCGTCCACCAAAAGTACTGCCATGTCTGACTGCGTTTGTCTTTGACCACACTTCCGGTTGTGCTTTTACTTTCCCGTCGCATTGAATGACTCTCCATTCTTTGCGGCAGATGGCGTGGCCATCATAGCACCGTCCAACTCTTCAGCACGGAAACGCCATGTAATACGGTCGGTGCCGCTGAGACGGTGGGCGGGTATGCGGCCGGTATTGGCCCATTCCAGGTAGTGCGGTGCGATACGCGGACGTATAGCGCGGCCTCACGGGCGGTGAGCCAGACGGATTGGGTGCCTGGAATCATGCTACATAGTGCCTACATGGTGCTCGCAGTTTTCGGGTGCATGTTGAGAAAGCGAGCAGCGTGTTGCTGACTGACGGGCGCCTCTCGAAGCGAGTGTGACAGCTCACTTGGAGTGATCAGATTGGGCTGGGCTGACATAAAGACCTCTTCTCCACAACCGCGGTCCGTCCGCTTCGTTGAGTTCGCGCGGACGGACAGTGCTAGCCAATTTGATCGATTCCTTCAGCCATGTCCAACAACTTCTCGTCGTTCTGTTATTCCTGCTGGGAATATCAGACAGCAGCAAGCCGATTCGTCACCTCACGTTTCGTTGCGCAAATCTCTTCGCGGATGCGGAACCGGCGCTACAGACGGCCCGAATCAAGCAGACAACGACAGTCTCATCTGCTTCATCGGCAGGCACTTGGGCGCCGTTTTGCGAAGGGACCGACAACGGACCCGCCGCCACAACTGCGTCTCAACGATGCCTAACTAGACGACTTCCATAAGCGGGTGTCCGAGTCGTATTTGCCGCTCAATCGCTTGCTGAGGAAAATTCTTTACCGAAAGTATCGAGCCGAGCGGCGCGATTTACTTGGTCGCGACACTATGTTCGTCTGTTATTCCTCCTAGGAATAACAGAATGACGAGAAGTTGTTGGACATCGTGATTGAGTCAGTTTACGTTTGCGCCACAAGCAGCCGATTTGAGGTGCTGCGGGAGGTGCAAAATGACACGTTGGTTCCGAGTCCATTTCATCCGCCAAATCGAGCGCCTTCTTCAGTCGAAGTGCGTGCGTCCAACCGCCGCCGTTCTTACCCTACTTCTTGTCCTGCCTGTGACCGCGCTGGCTCAAGGTTCACCGTTCGACACGGGCTTTACGGCCATCCAAAGCCTCTTTACCGGCACCACTGCGAAGGTTGCAAGTCTGGTGGCTATCGTGATCGGCGGCTACGGTTTCGCGCACGGCGAACCCGGCGCAAAAAAGGCGCTCGCCGGCGTTGCCGCCGGAACGGGCATTGCTGTTCTCGCGGTGAATGTCCTGAGTTGGCTCTGGGGCGTATAGCCCATTCAGAGCCACCTTCAACCCGCACTTAGAAAAGTGACTTATGCTAGACAAAACACAACAGAGGCATCGTACAAATCGAGTGTTTAAGAGCCTGCATAAGCCGCTCACCTACCTGGGCGTCGAACGCACACTGTTCTATTTCGTGTGCGTTGGTGCAGTGGGGGCCTTCAATCTCTTCAATTCCATCCTCGCCGGTATCGCCGTCTTCATTGGCGGCTTTGCCTTTGGCCATTGGGTCACAAACAGTGATCCGGCGTTCCTCCGCATCCTGGCAAAGTCCGAACGCTACAACGTCCGCTACGACGCTGCCAAGCAGCAAGTCCCCCGTGTGGAGGTGGTCTGATGCTGCGTCTCGACAAGGTCATCAAACCGTGGAAAGAAAGTGCGGCGCTGAACGACCACATCAACCTCTATGGCTTCTGGAATGAGACGGCATTCCTTACCAAAAGCGGCGATCTAGGCATGGTCCTCAGTGTTCCCGGTGTGGACTACGAAAGTCTTGACCGCTCGGAGCAGGAGTATGCGGTGAAGCGGTTGGAGGCAGCGCTCAAAGCTTTTGGCCCCGGCTTCCATGTTTACCAATACCTCTTCAAATCGAACCGCCCGGATATACCCTTCGCAAAATATGACGATCCGATTGTGGAAGCGGCGATCGACCAGCGGCGGAAGTTCTTTGAAGCCAAGCGCGACCATCTTTATCAAGTGGAGATCTTCTCCTGCATTCTGCTCGAAGGCGCTCGGTCGAAGACCGGCGTGCGCGCCGCAATCGCTCGAATCTTGCGTGATCCCGCGGGGCGCGGTTGGCGAACTAAAAGTGCAGTTCACCAATGACAGCATGAAAACCCTATTGGGTATGCATATTCAACACGATCTTCGACGACTCGACCAGAGCGCGCAGGCATTCGCTCGGCAGCTTTCTGACTTCATGCAAATCGAGATATTGAATCAACAGGGACAGTTCATGTTCTTTCGCCGGTTGCTGAATTATGACAACTGGCGTGTTGCCGGCAGACCGCAGTCCACGCAGTTTCTCGACTATCAGGTAGTCAACTCCGACATCGAAGCGGAACGCGATCATCTGCGGGTAGGCGATCACATCGTCCGTGTGCTCACGATGAAAGAGGCCATTAACGAGACGCGGCCCCTGGTGCTGGACGCTCTTCTGAAGATTCCGGCCAACTTTTATGTTGTGACGGAGTGGACGCCGCTTCCCGCGGACAAAGCCCGCAAGGAGGTAAACAAGCGTCGCCGCCACTTCAATATGTCGAAGACGGGGTTTGTCTCTCAGATGGGCAACGACGCCACGACGACGAACCCGCGCGATGTGCTGGTGGACGAGTCCATGCAGGCCGACATCGAGGATCTTGGGGATTGCCTGCGCGCCCTGGGAGACGGCCAATCGCTTGGCGATTTCTCGCTCACAATTGTGCTGTATGGCCGGTCACGAACGGAACTCGATCAGCTTGTAGCCGAGTTTACTGGCGTCTTCACCAACGCGGACGGCAATCTTTTTGCGGAGACTTATAACCAGCTAAACGCCTATTTCGCCACCGTACCTGGCAACTATGCGCTGAACCTCCGCCAACTGTATCTGTTTAACACGAACTACGCCGACCTGTCTTTTCTCTTTACGATCCTTCCCGGCGAGAAGACGAACGCGCATCTCGGCACGGAGTACCTGGCTGTGCTCGAAACCGACAACAGCACCCCCTACTTCCTCAACCTGCATACCAGCGACGTTGCACACACTCTGATTCTCGGGATGACCGGGAGTGGCAAATCGTATTTTTGCAATTTCCTTCTGCAGAACGCGCAGAAGTACGCTCCGCTGACCTTCATCTTCGATATCGGCGGCAGCTTCCAGTCGCTTACGACGATCTTCGGCGGGTCGTACCTCAATGTTGGCCAAGAAGCGCGAGACTTCACCATCAACCCGTTCTCACTGCCGCAGACCAAAGAGAACCTGCAATTTCTTTTTAGCTTCTTCCGTGTGCTCATTGAAGGCAACGAGCAACGTTACCGACTCGACTTCAAAGAGGAACGCCGACTGTGGGATGCGATCGAGCGTATTTACGTGCTGGAGGCAAACCAGCGCACCATCTCGAACTTTGGAAACATCATTGGCGAGTTGAAAGAACGTTTGCACCGTTGGACCCGCGGTGGACAGTATGGCTTCCTCTTCGACAACGCTGAGGACACGCTTTCGTTCTCTCGCTTTCAGACGTTCAACTTCCATGGTTGGAACGATGCGCCGGACGGTTCCTGTCGCAGGTGAGCTCCGGTCGGGTGGAGATTGAACAGCCGTACCTGATTGATGATCGCTGCCCCAACAAATCGTGTGGGCTCAGTAAACTGTGGGCAAACCTCCATGCACAAGCAACAGGAGATGCAACGTGACAAGGGATAAGCCTGTTCTTGCACCGCGGGATCGACGCGTGGACCGGCCCCGAGGTCATAAGTGCCGTCGACCGGGACCCACGCCTTCACCTGCTTCAGGTTCTCAAACAGCACGCTGCGATCTACCGCCAAGTCACGTACGACCGGGAATCGTGACAACGGCTCGAGACGAATAGGTTGTTCCAGCTTGTCGATGAGGGATGAGCAAGCCATCGCCCCTCGGCCATTGATCCGCATGGCACATGACCCGCAAACTTCTTCCAGACAGTTTGAATCGTACGTAATCGGCATGGTTTGTTTTCCATGGCGGTCTACCGGGTTCATGGCGATGTCCATGAGCGCACTGATGATATTCATGCTGGGCCTCCACTGGAGTTCGAATTCTTCCCAGTAGGGTTTCGAATTGGGGTTGTCCTGTCGCTCGATATTCAGACGTACTGTTCTGTCTGACATGCCGCCTCCGATCTGCCGATGTCCTACAAGGATTCTCGAGTGCCCCCATCCGGGCTGTTGTAATACGATTTTCCAAATTGAGAAGAGCAGCCTTCGATGTTTTATTGCCAAAGAATCGGGTAGCCGGCCTCCATGCCTTTACTTAACCGTGAACTCCAGCTTGGTGTCGCCCTTCACCATGACGTTTTGGGTAGTTGCCTTGCCACTGTGCCATGTGGTCGCCTTGTACGTGCCGTCCGGGACATCCTTGATCGAATAGCCGCTAGCAGCATCGGTCGCAACGAAATAGGGGGACGGGCTGACCACTATGGTGCCGGACATCTCGGGATGCACGTTGCACAGCAGCGGCACGTTGCCGGCGTTGTCGTACTTGAAGCTCAGGGTCTTGCCCTTATTGAAGGTGCCAAGGTTGTGGCCCAGCTTCTTGTTGCTAGAAATGTTCGGCCAGAAGACGTTGTGGGCGACGCTATCGTCGTTGCTGAACACGACCGTGGTGCCCTGCTGGATGACCAAAAGAGCGGGCGTAAATTGCATACCCCGCTGATCCATCGCGGCGCTCTGCTGGGACGCTGGGAAGGCTTTGGCGGGTACGGTCTCAAGCACTACGGCCGACTGACCGGTGGCTTTGACATTTCCGCTCAGCGTGCCAGCGAAAGCAGTGAGGCACGAGAGCAGCAGGACAACGAGCAATGACGTGAATTTCATAAATACTCCTCCTTCAAAATGCCACCGCTAGTTGTGGGGTGGGTACAGCGATAAGTACAAATACGCATCCGCCGCCTCATCCGGCGTCAGGTACGTAAACACGGGCATGCGGCCACGCATTGGTATCGCAGGAGAGCCTTCAAGCACAGGCGCGCCAACCGTGACCTTGGTGACGAATTCGTTGAGGCTCAGGCGCGACGTGAGGCTGTTGAGCGGCGGAATCTGCCCCTCCAAAAGCCCTTCGGGGCTGGGGTTCTCGCCGACCGATGCATGGCAGATATGACATGTGGATTTCACGATATGCTCGCCCACGCGCAATGGCGGCTCGACAACCGGAACTTGCCGCTTCTCCGCGCTGGGGATGCCCGCAAGCTGCTGCAGGTATGCGAACAGCGAGCGGACTTCCGCATCGGTCAGGCTGGGGTTGGGGGAAGGCATGTCCGTCCCGCCCTTATGCAGGCGATCGAGCAGCATGCCCTTGGCTTGCTTGGCGAGAGAAGCCGCATCCTTCCAAGTCACCTCCATCCCGACCTTCTTCATGCGTTCGATGTACATCCTTGCCGATGTCGCCCGCACCGGATCGATGACAGAGTTGATTTCGGACGGAGCACCCATGCCGGATGCGCCGTGGCAGCCTTGGCACTTCAGGCGGTACAGGTCGGAGCCGTACAGGGTGGTGCTTTGCCCGGTAAACTTGTTGGAAAGCTGCAATGCCGAGTGCGGCGGCGGCCATTCGCTGGGCATCGGGGCTGCGGGGCCGTAGACGCCAGACGACTTGCCCATGCTCGTTTCGTCGAACGCCCGGTGGAGGTGCTCCAGCCAACTTTCTCCCTCCACCGGAGTCACAACTTGCGCGTACGCGGACAACGTTAGCGCCAACAGGAGAAGGACTGTCGCGACAACCCTCTTCTCACCGAAATGGATACAATCTTCGCGCGTGCCCGGAGGTGTCACCCCACCCTCCCGCCAACGGCCTTAGTACCTTTTAGACTGGCAGGATAAGAGACTCGTTTCCGTCTCACTAGGGCCCACGGCGTAAGAGTGTGGGGCCGAGTGTGCCTCAGGCTGGCGATTTCTTCCACTCGTATGCCTCGAGCCAGCAGCGCATCGCCGATCATTGAGCGATGGCAGCGCCAAGGCACGGCTTCGGCGCACATGATGGCAGTTCGCCGCTTTTGGGCCCATTGAATGAGCTGGTCCAAGGCTTCCTCAAACTCTGCTGTCTGCATGTAGTCAGCGAAGCCGCGGAAGCTGGAATTTCTCCAGGCGGTGTTGGTTGAGTCACGACGCGCGTGCCGCAGGCCACCAAGCCCAGCTGCATGCCGGTAACGAATCCCTGCTTTCTGGAGTGGCCGCGGCAGCCTGCCCTGGTTGAATTGCGGATTGTGTCGCGAGCGTGGGATCGTTCGAACATCGATCAACTGCTTGACGCCATGAGAGCGAGAAGTAGAGCAACGAACTCCTTCGAGGTTCGAGTCGAGTGCCCCACCGTGAAGACGACGGGGGGCTGGTCCAGTAATTTGACTCTTGGCGAGACCGGGAGACCGAGCCGGTGCGGGGGCTTGCCGGCAGGAGGACCCGATGCGGAGCGGGCCTGTTTGGTTGAGCGGCGGGCACGCCTTGGAGTATCGCCGGCACTCTTAGTCATCGGCCGCGCGCTCGCTTTCGTGAGCTTCAGAAACCTGGCTTTCGAGCCTCCCTGGGTTCTTTGCAGCAGGCTGGTAGGTGCCAGGTACGGTGCGAAAACTGATCGCCAAGCGATTCCATCCGTTGATGGCGACAATTGCCAGTGTCAGATCAATCAACTCTCTTTCGCCGAAACTGCGGCGAGCTTGCTCATATACTGCATCCGGTACATGCCCCTGCCCGACCAGTGTGACCGCTTCCGTCCAGGCCAGCGCAGCCCGTTCACGCTCTGTGAAGAAGGGTGTCTCCTCCCAGGCAACTACCGCGTAGAGTCGTTGCTCGGTTTCGCCCTGGGCGCGAGCATCTTTCGTATGCATGTCCACACAGTAGGCACAACCGTTGATCTGCGAAGCTCGTACCTTTACCAGCTCAATCATAGAACGCTCTAACCCACAGTGGTGAACATACGTTTCCAGGCCCAGCATTGCAGTCATGGCGCCGGGAGCCACTTTTGCATATTCAATCCTGGGTTCCATCACAGGCTCCTTCTATTTGTTAGAAATGGGCACAGCGCGGTTCTGCTTGTAGACTTCTCGGACGGTACTTTCGCCGTCTGCAAGCTTCCTGGAAAAATCTTCAGCCAACCCGGATCTTCACTGATTTTTGCGTCATCATTGACGCGCATGCGGATGCCTGTATGAAGATCCATGAACAGCATCCCGATGTGCGGATTGTCAAGGATGTTGCCAAGACTTCGAAACGAGCCATTGCCCGCATAGTCCGGAAAGATGATCGTTCTATCGTCGAGAACCTTGACTGCTGGTACACCTTCCCTTTTCCGACGGTAGCTGCTATTGCACTCGCCTTGTCTGTTGCTGGTGGCGATGAAGAAGAAATCGAGAGATTCAAGATAATGCGCGACACTATCAGAGATTGTGGCAGTAGCCGAAACGTCAGGTGTTGAAAACCTCTCCCGCAGCAACTCCTCGCCATGCGATTCGTGTCGTTGTGGATCTGTGCCGTTCATTCTTGTGCGACCGAGAGGCTGCCCTACGGTCTCCGCAATTCCAACCTGGTCAGCCCGGTGGAATTATTTAACTCCGGCTGTCACTTCCATTCATATGTGACGTTGTGTTCAACCGCTAGTACAAGTCTTCCATTGTGCATTCGGGCGCCAGCAGACAACATCAAGAGCAATGCGCCGGCATAATGGCAATTGTTTCGCTCGGGAACCGCAAGAATACAGTCGGTCGGAAACTCGATGACGACCCTAATCGCGAAAGTTCGAGAAGAAGCCTAGATTTCACAGTTTGAAGATACTTCAAAAAGGAGAATTAAGATGAAGAAGCTTGTGCTGATTGCTGCGATGCTGCTGATCTCCGCAACGTTCTCGTTCGGAAAGAATGCAGATAAAACCTACACCGGTGAGGTCATGGACAGCCAGTGCGCCAAGATGGGCAATCATGACGCAGGATACAAGAGGACTGGTACGACCACGCCGAAAGACTGTGCCCAGGCGTGCGTGAAGTCAGGTGGCAAGTACGTACTCTATGATTCAGCGACGAAGACTGCCTACGAACTCGATGACCAGGACAAAGCCAAAGACTTGGCGGGCCAGAAGGTGAAGGTTGAGGGGACGTTAAACCACGCTACCAAGACTATTCACGTTGCCAAAATAGAAGCCGCTCCTTAAATCGGCCCTTCGGATCCTCGGATAGATTCGATCTGTCGAGAGGTCACTTATTTCGCTGACGCTGTGTTGGTACAAAGCGGGAGATAACCATCGAAGGCACGGCCCTTGAGGATTGAACCCGTTGTTGTAGTCAGATAACGCGAGAGGCCGCCTGATCTTTCCGGCGCGCACGGCCGGATGTGACTTTCCGTGGGCAGCCCACTGGCAGAGGAGGAGAGGTGCGTCACAAGGCCGGGCTGATCGTTGCGGTCGTCATCGTGCTGATCACCATCGCTGGAGCCTATGCAGTGATGCATGTAAACATTAGTGCTCTCCCGGAACCGGGTCCATTCGAAACGTCCATCGCCACCAAGGCGAAAGATTGGTACATCAGCCGGGCAGCACGTGGTCCGCTGCCCCCGGCACCGACCAACGCCTCTTCCAGCGTTTCAGCGGGAGAAACGCTGTTCGGCATGGGGTGCGCTACATGCCACGGGCAGGACGGACACAAGCCGACACCCATCGGCAACGCGATGTATCCCCGTGTCCTGGATCTCGGCTCACCTGAAGTGCAGGAGATGTCGGATCGGGAACTGTTCTGGGTCATCAAGAATGGCATCCGGTGAGCGGCATGCCAGGATTCGCAAAGGTCGAATCGGATGAACAAATCTGGGAGTTGGCGTATTACGTGCGTAGTCTGGGCGAACAGCCAAAGCGGTAACTCACACCCAGGGCTGCACCCTGCCATGCATGGTTCTCACGCTGTGCACTTTTAACCGGAAGAGAGTCCTTTGAAATGTCACGATACTTTCAAGAGAATTGCTTTATCTCAATCAGGAGTTGTCATGGCTCATTACAGTCTGCTTCGTGATTACCGCTTCGCCAATGCTGTGGACGATATCCGAGGTGCCACCCTCTACGGTTCCTCAGACGAACAAATTGGCACCATGGATGACATCGTGTTCGACCACGAAACTGGTGATACCCGTTACGTCGTGGTGGACGTAGGTCACCACAAGATACTGCTGCCCTCCGGAAAGGTGTATCGAAGCTCTAAGGAAGATGGCTTTGAAACCGATCTCAGCAAAACAGAATCGCTGGCGCTGCCGGTATTCGATGAAGCGATGCTGGAGTCGGCGAATCACTGGACGGAGCACGAAAAGTTACACCTGGACGCATGGCACAAACGGGTAGAACAATTCACAAAGGAATATCAAAAGAGCTACAGCAACGACCCGGTGAAACATCGTGAAGGATCGGACCATTTTATTACGCCTGGGCCATCAGACATGCCCCCAGAACCTGCAACCACAGAACGGAAGCGGCGGGTCGTAAGCGGCGCGGATCTTACGCCACGGCGCATACGAGATAAATTCAGCGGGCCATCACACCCGATGTCTCTGGCGACCACAGGAGAAGCTTACTCGCCGATGAAGACGTGGACTCCGCGTACCGCGAATGCGAGTTACCACGACATAAGTCCACGCTGGACCGCCTTCCAGGCCAGTGTGAAAAGCCACTTGGATCACATCCGAGGCCAGTGCCCGGCTTGCTCGGCAAACAAAGCAGCTTAGGTTAGCGCTTCGTTATGATCCGACCATGTCGGTCGTTCACGAATTCTGAAATGGAAAACAATGCCAAGCCTTACAAGCAACAGAGTGTTAATGCATTTCGGAGCTAAGAGCGATGAGAGACTATTCGAGAGCAAGGTAGGTATTCCTGAAAACAACCGTCGAGCATTGATTGCTCTACTGAACGCCCGTTTGGCGGATGCGATCGACGTGGAGACTCAGGCGAAATTTGCTCATTGGAATGTAAAAGGTGACGATTTCTATCAGTTACACCTGCTGTTCGACTCGATCGCAGAGCACGTGGAGGATGCGGTTGATTTGATCGCCGAGCGTGTCACTGCTTTGGGGGGACGGGCCAATGGTACAGCGCGACAAGTTGCGGCCAATTCCAGCATTAAGGAGTATGACTTGAACGTGATGCACGGCATGGATCATGTACGTGCACTGCTGGACAGTCTGGCATCGGTGGCAAACGCTGCGCGCAAAGCGATTGATGAATGCGACGACCTGGAAGATCACGCTACCGCCGATGTCTTCACCGAGATTGTGCGGGCAGCTGACAAGGACATTTTCTTCCTGCAATCACATTTGCAAGGTGGAATCACTACCTATGGTCGTTGAGAATTCGCCGAACCCTTCCTGATCGAATCCACGCGGGTGCGGCAGTCGAAACAGCTTTCCACAGCTGAGGATAAGGAGCATGAAATGAGTACTGCTATCGCAAAATCACCAACCCAGTTGGTGAAGCTGAAGAGCCGCCAGGAAGTAGCCGAAAGGACGATGGCGTTCCACTTCGAAAAGCCTGCTGGTTTCAAGTTTATCCCCGGCCAGTTCATCGACATGACTTTATTGACGCCCTCTGAGACGGACGCTGAGGGAAACACCCGAGGCTTCTCGATCGCAAGCGCACCTTACGAATCTACGATTATGGTGACCACGCGTCTTCGTGATACTGCCTTCAAGCGAGTATTGAAGACCGTGCCGTTGCAGACTGAGGTGAAACTCGAAGGTCCTTTCGGCGACTTGAAGCTCCATACCGACGTGAAGAGGACAGCCGTGTTCCTGGCGGGTGGCATTGGGATTACACCCTTCCACAGCATCCTGCTGGACGCCGCAAAACGAAAGCTGCCTCATCATATTTTTCTCTTCTACTCCAACCGCCGGCCAGAAGATGCAGCATTCCTCGATGAATTGCACGCACTCGAGAAGCAAGCGGCAAACTACACGTTTGTCGGCACCATGACCGAAATGGAAAAATCAAAGCGTTCCTGGCAAGGTGAACGAGGCTCGATCAACAAAGAAATGCTGGCCAAGTATTTGAAGGGAGCGGCCTCCTCTATCTACTACATCGCCGGACCGCCAGCCATGGTCACCGGCCTATACAAAATGCTCCAAGAAGCTGGAATCAACGATGACGATATCCGTAAAGAAGAGTTCACTGGCTACTGACCAACCATGCCTCCAGAGAACTACTTAGGTAGGAAGGGAACGAAACAGCATGGATGGAGGCTTTTATGACACCGAAATCAAGGGATCGGGATCGTGATAACGAAGCCCAACTCGACGAACTCGGAGACGATCCGGGGCAGGTCGGATCGGATAGCGCGGGACAATCGGGCGATTCACAAGGTTTGTCGGACATAGCCGAATCGGCGGCGGAAAGCGTAGAAGAACTTGCTGACACCGACCAGGCGTACCCGTCGTTCCGGGTGATCCCCAGCGTAACAGCCACAGTCAATATCACTCACGACGGGGAGTGGTAGGTACGGATTCTGGTTCGACGGCCAATCCGGGAATTATTCGGGCCAGAAGTCCGCTTGTGGGAAGTGTGGTTCCGTCGAATGCTGCCCCGGCCCAAACTTCCTCGAACGCCGTTTGTGGACCGCGAGACGAAGCGCGGAAGGACTTCCAGATTACTTCCCATTGCCGACTATACGGGCCAGAGTCAGAGTCTGGTAACGAGAAGCCCCGCGCACCTACGGCACGACAATTAGCGGGATAATGGGCGTGAAGTCTCCGAAAGCACGCCCTTGTTGTTGCACACGAACTTACAGCCAGTATCGGCCAGGGGTCGGCGGACCGGCAGACGTGATGTGTAGGTAATTCGCCCTCCGGTTGCAACGTGCGTTTTGCTTCCGGCAATCGATGCCACGGGCAGGGGCGGAACTTCGTCTCCCGGAATTTGCAGATTGTTTGGCACCTGAGCCAGCGAAACAGTGGATTCTGTTTTCCAGGTCTCTGGGCCAGTATTCTGAAATGTGACGCTAACCTCCACCGGCATCCCGGCTTGAGCTCCGGTTAGGAGGCCATGACGGAAACTTCCTGGGTGTTAGCGTAACTGACTCGAACCGCCGTGTACGAACCCGCCCACAATGGTATGGCAGGGGTTGGCGGGCAACCGCCGCCCCAATGCCGATCAAATCACGATGTCACCAACAATTAAATCAGGTCGTCACAAGCAGGAGAACCTCCCATCGCCCGTGCCGTTAGCACTGCATTACAAGGAACTAGCCGCGTTAGAAGCCATCTGCCGCCAGCTAACTACATGAAACTACGTTGGACGATGGTTTCGAACCCACTCTAAATCCAGCGCGAACCATACGCGAACATTGGCGAACATAAATCAGCCCAAATGGTCCTAAGTCATCCTAAATGGATGATCGTACAACTATCGCGTTATCATCAACATGCGCTGATTTCAAACCACTTAGCCAAGTCGGTAGACGGCCCTGAAAAGGCTGGCGTCGGCGGTTCAAGTCCGTCCCCGGCCACCACACTCTTATCGATGGTTTAGCAACCCCGCCCGAAATTTCACACCTGTGATTTCACACCCCGATTTCACACCTGTGGTCTGTCAACTCACGGCGGTTGAAGGTGTCATCATGGCTGGCAGCATCTCATTCTGCGCTGCGGATCATCTCGCAGGAGCGCAAAGGCCCTCCTATTTCGTTTTCGCTGCCTGTTGCGAGCTGGTGGTGACGTATTGCTCCAGGTTGAAGATGTCGAATAGGGATCGCCCGGAAAGGATTTGGTCCTTGATGTTGTTCTCCTTGCGCACAACTTCGGAGGCTAGTCGTACCGCTTGGTCTGCCTGAGCGCGAGGGATACTCACGATGCCATTCGTATCGGCGAGCACGAGATCCTTCGGGCGAATCCATATCGCGCCGATGCGGATCGGGATATTGATCCGGCCGTAGTTGATCTTCTTTGCCCTGCATGGGCTAAAATTCCGGGAAAAGACGGGGTATCCGAGCGCTCGGATTTCCAGCGGGTCACGGACCGGCCCGTCAATGATGGTCCCAGCCAACCCTTTCGCCTGAGCGGAGATGGACATCAGTTCGCCCCACAGCGCAGCCTCGCAATTCGATGATCCACTCACAATCAGCACGTCACCAGGTTGGGCAAGGTGCAAAGCATGGTGGATGGTGAGGTTATCTCCCGGAGAACATTCGATGGTGAATGCGGGCCCGCAAATTCGAAACTGAGGATCAATCGGAGCAATGGCGGTTTCGACCGGGCACGACTGGTCCAGCCCGTCCATCAACTGGCATACTGAGAATTGCCTCAATTCCGCGATCAAGCTTCGCTGTTCTTCATCCATAGGGACAATTTCGACCTTTAGACATCCCAAATGCGGGCCCACCGGGACAATCCGCTCAGACGCCCGCGTACCAAGCGTAACCTTCCTCAGGAGATACCGAGCCCAGGCCCTTGCCGAACTTTTTCAGATTGTCAGTAACCGTCAAGCGGGTGAGGAATTTCACGCTCTTGTATCCGAGTTGGCGAGGCAGCCGGACACGAAGCGGCCCCCCGTTTCCCACACCAAGATCGTCGCCATTCATTCCATAAGTGAGAAACGTTTGCGGGTGCGTGGCATCGGCCATATCCATGCTTTCCCACCAGTCGGGTTCGATCGAGTAATAGACAACGTATTTGGCTTGAGGGTGAGTACCTACGAGATGCAGGATGTGGGAGAGAGGGACACCGTTCCATTCCGCGATGTACGACCAGCCCTCTTCGCATACCATTTCCGTAATTTGATTCTGAGCCGGGTAGCTCTTCAGATCTGCAACCGAAAACGAAGTGGGACGGTCGACCATTCCATCCACGGAGAGTCGCCAGTCCGCGAAACCCGCCGACTGGTGACGCTTAAATTCTTCACTGAAGGGAGCGACTTCGTTCGCCAGTGGCCGCTCGGAGATATTGCTGCGAGGAAATTCACGGGCCAGGGAATGCTTTGTCAGCAGGCTGAGAGAAGCGTAGGTCAAGGTTTCGCCTGGGCCGTAGAGTCCGCCGTGATCAGGCGGGACCAATCCATATTTCTCTGCCAGGCGGGCGGCAACGCCTAAGGCTGATACGCCAGCTGCGGCGGTAAGCCCGGTGACGATAAGTCTTCGGCGTGATAGGTCGGTCATGTGCGCTCCTCGTGCGTGCCCGCAGAGCCTGTGATCATCGCTCGCATGCGGCTCTTGAACCCGGCGCGCCAAACCAGCAGGATGTGAGCGAAAAGGAAGAGCACCAAGGCCAGCGAGACAAAGAAGTGAATCGTGCGCGCCGATTGCCGGCCGCCCAACAGAGCAACCGTCGCGGGAACCGCGGAATCGAAGGCGGGCGACATCGCCAAGCCCGTCCAAATTACCAGTGGGAATAGAACAAAGATGACGAGCAGATAGGTCAGTCGCTGCAGAACATTGTAGGACCACGCTTCGGTCTCACCCGGACGCTCGAAGCGCAGGTGATGGGCGATCACGCTCGCGAAGCTTCCCCAGGATAAGTCGGTTTTAGCCGGAAGCAAATCCTTGCGGAAGTGTCCTGAGAGCACTCCGCCAATCCAATAGAGTAAGCCGGTCAATACCAGCACCCATGCGGTTTGAAAGTGGAGAGCTCGGCTCCAGCCATTCTGATCCGGCAAGACATATCCGTAGCCGGTGGGGACGAGATGCCGCGAGGAAGGAATTGGTAGTTTAAACAACGGAGTGGTCAGTACGTTACCGGTTTCGCCCCAATAGAAACGAGGATGCGAGATGACAATTTCGGCGCCAGAGACAAGGAGCGCAAAGAAGCACGCGGTGATCATCCAGTGGCTGACGCGGACAAGGACCGAGTGGCGAGAGTCGTTCGTCGCGACTCGCACCATTGGATGGC
>JANXUC010000058.1 GCA_025352065.1 Acidobacteriaceae bacterium
CTGATCTGGACTGCCAAAGCCAACGACATCCTTGAAAAAGTTACCCGCGCTCAGACCGCTCTCCTTAAAAGACGATCTGCGTGAGACACTACACTAGCTCTTCGCGGGCGCCAGCATCTCTTCCAGTGTCTCATCCAGATGCCGCATCGTTTCCGCAACGGTCAATGAGAACATCTGCTGCCCCGCGTACTCCCCGGATTCAATCGCTGCCTTCAAATAATGCCCCGCAATCTGGATCGCGAGCGCGTCGGTAATCACTTTGCCCGTCTTGTGCAGATACTCTTCCCAAGCGGGATGCGGCAGGGCGATCCACACCGTCTTTCCATCGACCAGGAACTTAATGTCCACAGCATCGGCGTGGCGCGTGGCGATGGCCACAATCACAGCCTGATATTGGCAGTGGAGATCTTTCTTGGACCAGCGATCTTGCGCGTGAAAATCTTTGAACATGGCTCCCAAAGTATAAACGAAACGGCCGCCCGAAGGCGCTGGTTTGGGCGAGCCCCGATTTCTCCCCGTTATAATCGCAAGGATGCCCGAATTCCTACCTGTTGACGAACAACTCGCCTACATAAAAAAAGGCGCGGCGGAAATCATTTCTGAGCCCGAGCTGCGCGCCAAGCTGGAGAAGTCTCGCGCTACCGGGAAGCCGCTGCGAGTGAAGGCCGGATTTGATCCCACTGCGCCGGACCTGCACCTTGGCCACACCGTGCTCATGCGCAAGCTCAAGCACTTTCAGTATCTCGGCCACACGGTCATTTTTTTGATTGGCGATTTTACCGGTATGATTGGCGATCCTACGGGACGTTCGGTCACGCGGCCACCGCTTTCGCGGGAAGATGTTCTGCGCAACGCGGAAACCTACAAAGCCCAGGTTTTTCGCATTCTGCATCCTGAAAAAACCGAGATTCGTTTCAACAATGAGTGGTTCGCCAAATTCAAGGCCGACGACTTCGTCCGCCTGATGGCAAAATACACCGTCTCGCAAATGCTGGAGCGTGAAGATTTTCATAAACGCTTCCACCACGAAAAACCGATCGCTCTGCACGAACTGATTTATCCGTTGGCGCAGGGCTATGACTCGGTCGCGCTGGAAGCCGATGTCGAACTCGGGGGTACCGACCAGAAATTCAATCTGTTAGTGGGCCGCGAATTGCAGCGTGCTTATGGGCAACCGTCGCAAGTGGTCCTGACCACTCCGATTCTCGAAGGCCTCGATGGCGTGCAGAAAATGTCGAAGTCGCTTGGAAACGCTGTCGGCATTCACGAGCCGCCGATGGAAATGTACGGCAAAATCATGTCGATCTCCGATGTCATGATGTGGCGGTATTACGAGCTTCTGACCGATCTGTCGATGAGCGAAATCGAAAAGTTGCAACGCGATTGCGCTGCTGGGCAAGCGCATCCGATGAACGTCAAGAAAGATTTGGCGCGACGGATTGTGGCCGATTTTCATTCCGCGGACGCGGCAGCGAAAGCGGGAAAGGATTGGGCGAAGCAGCATCAGAAAGGCCAAACGCCTGACGATGTTGAGAGTATTGAAATACCCATCTCGGAATTTCGTGATCGCGATGTAGCCGCGGTGACAGACGGGATTGCCCTGGTTATTCCTCTCGACAAGTTGATCGCCAAGGCCGGGCTGGCCACTTCTCGGACAGAAGCAGCACGAAAGATTAAAGAAAAGGCGGTCAAAATCGATGGCGTTACGCAATTAATGCCGCTCGTCGAAGTACAAAGCTTCAAAACCCCGCGCGCCTTGCAAGTTGGGAGAAAAATCAAGAAGGTCACACTAACTGCTTAGCAGTTGCAAGCTCCCAGCATTTCCTCCGCGAACCTCGGTGTCCTCTGTGGTCAACATCTGATACCCTCCGGCGATGCGCGCAGCGGCCATTGTCGGGCTCGGATCTTCTCTGAGCGAAGTCCGTCCATTTCAAATTCATGGAGGAAACCCAGCTTTGGGAATGCCCGCGGACTCCTCGCAAGCCGACGCCATCCTGATTTTCGGCGGCGATGGCACGGTCCACAGGCATCTCCCAGATCTGGTTCGCTTGAAGCTGCCGGTATTGGTAGTCCCCTGCGGCAGTGGCAACGATTTCGCGCGAGCGTTGGGCCTACGCAGTGTGACCCACGCAGTTGCGGCCTGGAAGAGGTTTCTTGCAGGTTCGGGAAACGTGCAAAAGATCGACCTCGGCGTCATCACCGAGTCGGTCTCGAATGGCATCCACTACTTTGCCTGCATCGCCGGTATCGGCCTCGATGGAGAGGTCGCCCGCCGCGCCAACAAGTTCCCGCGTTGGTTGCGAGCGAACGGCGGCTATGCGTTGTGCCTTCCTCCCGCGCTTTCCACGTTCAACCCGCCGCATGCCGAACTTCTTGCCTCGCACCCAGAGCAGCCCGGCGAATTTGTTCCTAAACTTTCTCAGCCCATCATGCTGGCAGCCTTCGCCAACACTCCGGTCTACGGCGGAGGCATGCGCATCGCTCCCAAGGCAGATTTTACCGATGGAAAGCTCGATGTCTGCGTTGTAGGCAACATGAGCAAGACGCGGTTGTTGCGGCTATTCCCGAGTGTGTATTCCGGAAACCACCTTTCTCTCGATGGCGTTGAGTATTTCCAAGCAGAACGTCTTCGCGTCTCCACGAAAGAACCAATCGATGTCTACGCCGATGGCGAGTACGTCTGCCAAACCCCAATCGAAGTCAGCGTGGAGTCCAGAGCCCTGCGCGTTATCGTGTAGGGAGAGCATTCCTGCTCGCCAACCCACCCCAACAAAAATGTCATCCTGAGCGTATGCGAAGGATACTCAGCACTCGATACAGCGACTCAGACGAGAGGCATTCTCCCAGTACGTTCAACCTGATTTTCAAAACAGCCCCAGCCTCGGCAACGACCCCGCCTCCGGTGCTACACTTTACAAATTATGTCCGAAAATCGTTCGCGCGTTTGGCTGTGGGTTCTCATCGGTGGCGGAGCATTTTTTCTCTTCGTGCTGGCCGTCTTCGCGCTCGTCTACGTCACCATGCACAACGACGACGACAAGGCCTCTCTCACCAGTTTCGGCGATAAGATCGCCGTCGTTGATCTGGACGGCGTAATCCTCTCGCCCAAAATCGTCGTATCGCAGTTGAAGAAATTTGCCGACGACGACTCCGTGAAAGCGATCATGATCCACGTGAACTCGCCCGGGGGTGGTGTTGCCGCGTCGGAAGAGATTTACCGCGAGGTTAAGCGCATTCGCGACGAGAAGAAGAAGCGCATCGTCGCCTCCATCGAATCCGTGGGCGCCAGCGGCGCGTATTACGTCGCGTCCGCCACCAACAAGATTTATGCTGACCAAGGCAGCGTAGTTGGGTCGATCGGAGTGATTTCCCAATCGATCAACTACGGTGAGCTACTGAAGTGGGCCAAGCTAAAAGATGTGACCATGAAGGCCGGAGAATTCAAAGATACCGGCAACCCGAGCCGTGACATGACTCCAGCCGAGCAGCAATATCTCCAAACCCTGATCGACGATATGCACGGCCAATTCATCGGTGCCGTCGCCGAAGGCCGCAAAATGAAGTTTGAAGACGTCAAAGCCATCGCCAATGGCAAGGTTTGGACCGGTCAGCAGGCGCTGGACATGAAAATGGTCGACCAAATCACTGATTTTGAAGGGGCTATCAAAGATACAGCCAAATCTGTCGGCATCAACGGCGAGCCTCGCCTAGTGCGCTCAGAGCGTGACCGAAAAACCCTCGGCGATATGCTGTTCGGCGGCGATATCTCCGACTGGCTGCCCACCAAGGAAAAGCTGCTGGAAAGCCACGTCGGTTTCTACTACCTCTGGAAGTAGAGTCGGTGTCTCTGTGGAGGGGGTTCCCAAAGTTGTACGCCCCCTCCCTCTTGCGCGAAGTCCTGAAATTTGAGAAGGTTATGAAGGATTCCCTGTACTTAAGACCATCAGGGAATCTGGATTTTGCACACCGGTTTGAGTACCAAGAGCGGAGCCCACGTAACCATGACCAAAGCCGACCTGATCGAAGATGTCTCCCGTTTAGCGGAAGTTACGCGCAAAGATGGCGAAGTGATCGTTGAGACGATTTTCGACAGCATCGTGCGCTCTCTGCGCGTGGGCGACAAGATTGAAATCCGCGGCTTTGGCAGTTTTCGCACGCGCCAGCGCAAACCTCGCATCGGACGCAATCCAAAGACTGGCGACAAGGTCGATGTGCCCGCCAAGAAGATTCCTTTCTTCAAGCCCAGCAAGGAACTAAAGGACTTAGTGAACGGCGCACCCGACGAAGTTGCTCCCGCAGTCTCAACACTTCCTCAAGCTTAGCCTCCGCCGTTCGGAGCGCTGACGAACATTGTGTTCTGCCGTTCGAAATTTCTTCTCTGTTGTCCTGCGCGGTCTAGCCGAATCTCGCCCATATCGCTTATTCTGAATGCCTTATGCGCGTTGCTGTAATTACTGGAGCTGGTCAGGGCATCGGCCGTCGAGCTGCGGAAATTCTTGCCGAGCGTGGTTACGCGCTTGCCCTCAACGACTTGCGAACTCCCACCGAAACGCTGGAGTCAGTGTCCAAGTTGGGCGCCGAAGCGATAGAAGTTCTTGGCGATGTTTCCGATGAAGCTGCCGTTCTGCGTATGGCGGAGTCCGTGATCGCGCGCTTCGGTCGCGCGGATGTGCTTGTAAACAATGCAGGCATCAGCTGCATCCGGCGCGCCGAAGATCTGACTGCGGCGGAGTGGCGGCGCGTTATGGACGTCAATCTGCTTGGCCCCTTCCTTTGTTCTCAAGCCTTTGGAGGGCACATGTTGCGCCAGCATTCCGGCAGCATCATCAACGTGGCTTCCATCGCAGGATTGTTAGGAGTCGCCGAGCGTTCCGCGTACAACGCTTCCAAGCACGGGCTGGTTGGGCTTACGCGCAGTCTCGCCGCTGAGTGGGGCGGTCGCGGCGTTCGTTGCAACGCGGTTTGTCCCGGCTGGGTTAAGACACCAATGGATTCGTCAGCCCAGGACGAAGGCCACTACAGCGATACTGACATCACCGACCGCATTCCGATGGCGCGCTTCGCCTCTGCAGACGACATTGGGCAGGCAATAGCGTTCCTGGCAGACCCCGCGCTCAGTGGCTTCGTGAACGGCCACATGTTGAATGTGGATGGAGGCTGGTGCGCCGACGGCAGTTGGGATACGCTGCGGTTGAAGCAGCGCTGAGCCGCCAGCAGATGGTGTCTAAGTGTCAGAAACTAATGTTGTCATCCTGACCCTGAGCGTCCTTTGCGAAGGGGAAGGATCCCTGTACTGCTGATGCAACAATGCTGCTGAGAGGCATTCTCCCTGCGCACCAACCCCAAGAGCCCGGGGACGCTTCGTTGTGAGAATTCCTTGCAGCGATGTACTCGACTGAAGCTGCTGGGGGTTCTTCCGCCTCGCAAGAGCGCTCGGCGTCAGAATGACAGTTTTATTTTTGAAACAAGACTTTAGCTGGAGTCGAAAGGCAGGAATCCTAACGTGAAAGAAACCGCTCGCATCGCCGATCAACTTTCTCGCGCCTACTCCGGCAAAGCTTGGCATGGTCCGTCGCTGAAATTTCTCTTGCGAGGGCTGAGCTCGGAACAGGCTGCCGCGCGACCGGTCGCAAACGCGCATTCCATCTGGGAACTCGTGCTGCACATTGCCGCGTGGGATCGCGTAGCGTGCCAGCGGATTCTTGGCGGCAAAAGAACGTCGCTACCTCCCAAAGAAAATTTTCCCGAAGTGACGGACACTAGCGAGGCCGCGTGGAAGAAAGCAGTAGAAGAGCTCGACCGGGAACACAAATCGTTGATTGCAGCGATCCAAGATTTCCCAGATAAGAAGCTGGACCGGAAGCTGGGAGGTGGCGATCACTCCTTCTACATCACCATGCACGGAGCGATTCAGCACGATCTTTATCATGCCGGACAGATTGCAATTTTGAAGAAGCTGGTGAAGTAGGCAAGCCTATGGAGGCGCGGGCGTCCCCGCCCGTGTTCAGCGGGAGCAGCAGCGTAAGGCAGCAAAAAGCCTTCGCGCTCTAATAGGCCGTTCGGGCATTGCAGACTGAAAAACCCGCAAAGGAGAGATATCTTCCATCTCGCACGGGCGAGGACGCCCGTGCCTCCATTGTTTCCGATTTAAGCCCGAATCCCGACCGCGCCCATCATTCTTCCAGTTACGCCTTTTTCTTTTCGATACGAGAACAGCTTGTCGACATTGCAGCTCGTGCAGAGCGGCGACACATGAATATTCCTGGGCGCAACCCCCGCATCCAGAAGCTGCCGACGGTTGGCTTCCACCAAATCTAGAAATAGTTGGCTGGGCAACTCGCTATGTCCGGGTGCGCGCGCCGTCAAAAACAGCATGGGATACTTTTCGCGAATCGGGTCCATTTCTTCGAGCTTGTGAAATAACTCCCCCGCATAGGCGAACTGAGCTTCAAACTTGGGGCGAAGCTCTTCGCCAATTTCAAAACAACATTTATGGATTCCCGGCCCAATCGCCGCCTGCAAATCGCGGGGGCGGCTATCGAAGTGCCGTCGCATCTCTCCCACACCTTTTTCGACGATGCGCGCCAGCGTTCCGCGCCATCCGGCATGGAATACTCCCACAATTTTCCTTTTCGGATCGACCACAATCACCGGCAGGCAATCCGCAGTTTGCACGGCCAGTACCAGGCCGGGAGTATTTGTGATCACGCCATCGCCAACCAGCTGTTCCTTGGGAACGGAGGAGACGGCGTGAATCAAATCGGAATGAATCTGGCGCAGCGTAACCAGAGACGAGATGTCAGGCTGGCGTGCCGAACTACCGGCACCTGGAGCAGTCGCACCTGAACCAGTCGCACCCAGAGCAGCCAGGAATATCTCGCGATTGCGTTCGACTGTAGCGCGTTTGTCCTCCTGGGTAAGGCCGAGGTTCAAGCTAGGGGCTCCGTAGCTCCTGGAGAGGCCTCCAGGGCGCGTGCTGAAGCCGTGCAGGAGCCAAGGGAACTCTCTCCAAGGCTCGATGGTCAACACCTGCGGCGCGTTCTTCGTTTTGGTGAGCTTCGTTTTGGCGGCCTTCGCTGGGGTGAGCTTGGCTTGAGCGAGCTTGGCTTTCGACTTTGGCTGCGTCTTCGGCTTAGGTTTTGGCTTGGATTTCGTGGGCACGCTCTATTTTAGCGTGGGCGGAGGAGGGCCCGTACAGCGCGTGCACTCTTGTCCGCGTTTCTTTTTTCTTTGCAATAAGTTAAGTGGGGATTCGCCGAATGGCGCTCAAAAGAGAACGGGCAAGCTCAGCGACATGCCGAGCCTGCCCGACCGGGGGAGTAAAAACCTGCGTGGCCGAACCGCTTTGACCGCGCCTACTTGATATCGCCTATTTGACCAAGGCCGCAGTGGTGTCGATGACGGCGGCCCAAAAGCCGACACTAAACAGGAGCGCCAGACTGATTCCCAAAAAGGCACTCCAATTCAAGCTGCCGCCTTCCATCTGCTTCACTCCAAACTGTCCAACATCTTGCATACTGCCCTCCACGGAACCGGGGATAAAATCCGCTGAAGTACTTTGTACTGCTGCTAATTTAGATGCACGTGCTGTGCCAAGGTTTCAATTGCGGGAAGTGCAACAGAATCAGTGGTTTCCAAAAGTGAGAAGCGGTGTAGAACGGGAAATGCGGGTAAGAATTCCCGCAGAGGGAATTGGCCTGGGTTCCAAAATGCCCACACATGGTCCTGTCATCCTGACCCTGAGCGTTCTTTGCGAAGGGGAACGATCCCCGACTCCTGTTGCCACGGTGCTGCCGAGAGGCATTCTCACCGAACGCTAACCCCCAAAACCGTGGACACTTTACGGGGAGAATTCATTGCGATCATGAAATGCAACTGAAATTGCCGGGGATTCCTCACTGCGTTCGGAATGACAATTTTCTGTTTTATGTATTCATGAAACAAGCTTTAAGGCTTCAGCCGGGACGGGCTTCCGAAATCACCAGCCGAGCATCCTTGGGCAGGTAGCTTTTGCGCCGAAACCAGTCCTCCATCGCGTCGCGCAACTGGTCGAGCGGCACCGACGACCCAATCTCCATGCGTCCGTCGGCGACCGGCAGCGTGTCGTCAAAGATGGAAGCGTTGGTAAAGTTGCGCATAGAAAAATTGTCCAACCACTTCAGCGGACAAGCGAGCCGCTGCCCGTCGGCTTCGTACTCAATTTCAATTTTGCGGGCGAACATGGGAAGATTGTACAGGGGGAAATCTGGATTGAGCGCTCTTGGATGAACGAGTTCGAGGCACGATTGCCTGTCACATGCGGGTCAGTGGGTGATATGGCGGCGGAATGAGTGAGGATGAGGTTAATGGCCCTGTCAAACGCCCACTAATTGGATAGCCCTTCAGGATGGAATCGATGAGCTTCGCAGATTGTTCCTTATCCCAAACAAACTCACGCTGGAACATGGGCAGCTTAACCTGACCCGTATCGATTTCATTGAACAGCGACTCATATTTCTTGTTGTGATTATCTGGCTGGAGGAGGCTGGGCTCTGGTGTCTTTGATAGCACCGAATCTACCGTTGACTTGCTCATCGGAAATCCTCATTTAGCACTGCCCCATCAGTGTAGCCGATGAATTGGCTGATGAGATAACCGGGTCGCCTCCTTCTCCTCACGGGTTTGGTCGCTTCCAAGTCACCCGCCCGTTAGGAGTCGACGCGGTTGTCTCAGCCGGGTGAGATTGATCAAGCCCGCGCGAATTCCAGTAACGACCGTATGTTCCCGCCATCTGCCTCCCTAAGTGCGGCTATGTATGCGCTGCGCAGTGCGGTTGTCTGAACGAGGGTTCGAAAACCCCACGTGAATATAGGACGCCCAAGCTTCCTAACCAGCACGTCCGCCATCAGACGGCTGTGCCTGCCGTTGCCGTTGGGAAAGGGATGAATGGATACCAGTCGGTGATGGAGCCGCACGGAGGTTTCATCGGGAGAAAACGTGCTGTTGTCAATCCAGTAGCGAATGTCGCCGAACAGGACGACGAGTCTTTCTCGGATTTCATCGAATGGGACCGCGATATTCCTCTCCGTGCGCCGATATTCCCCAGCCCATTTCCAGGCCTGATCAAACATTTTCAGATGCAATTTTCGAACGTACTCGTCGGAGATCATGTCCAGCGGGCTGGTGCGATCTCGCAGGGCCCACGCTCTGGCTTGCAGAATGTTCTCCCGCTCCCACTCGTTGAGTTCCTGCTTGGTGGCAAGACTCGGAATCAAGTCCGCAAGTTCATCGGGTGAGAGGGGAGTACTGCCGTCACGCGCCGTCATTGGTCGCGCTACTTATCCAGGCGCTGCTTGAGAATGCGCTTGGTTTCTTCTTCAACCTTGGCTTGCACGCCTCCTGCTGCCTGGTCCTCCAATGCCATCGTATGTTCTACAGCAAGAACGTTTTCCGATGCCTTGCTTCGTGCGCGTTGCTCCGAAAGTTCGCGAATGCTCCCGTTCTTCGGCACCAGAGCATAGACAAGGTCACACCCCAGCGCGTCGGCTGCGGCGCGCAGGCTGCCTAGAGTGATGCGATACTCGGCCTCCGATTTTTCAAGATACAGCGCGAGCGACGGAACCTTGCCCAGTCGTTTGGCCATCTCGCTGACCGTGATACCCGTCGCTTCTCGGATGGCACGAAGCCAGCCTCTTGGCGGACGCGGTAAGTCGTTGGCGGGAAGAAACGGGGTAAGACTTCGCTCAAGTTGTGTGACGCGTAGGTTTCTGAATTCTGATCGCATATTGGCTCACAATTATCAATTATAACTGAATTAAAAAAGTAATGTAAACAAATATAACTGATAATTTAATATACTAATATCAGTTATAACTGACTTATGGTTTCCCTTGATTTAATTTGGCTATGAAAAAGCCTAGAGCTTTCGCCCTAGGCTTTCGTAGCAGACTCGCTGGAAGCTACTTCTGCGCCTTCGGACCCGCCGTCTGCACTTCTTCCGGCACGTCGAAGTTTTCGAAGTTTTTGGCGAAGCGTGCACACAGGTCCGCCGCGGCGCGGTCGTAGGCCGCTTTATCCGCCCAGGCATTGCGCGGACTCAGCAGTTGCGACGGCACTCCGGGGCAAGACTTCGGAATCGTCAATCCAAACGACGGTTCGACTTCAAATTCCACTTTGCCCAGCGTGCCTTCCACGGCGCCATCGACCATGGCGCGGGTGTAGGGAATATCCATGCGCTTGCCGACGCCGTACGGTCCGCCCTGCCATCCCGTGTTGACCAGCCAGCATTGCGCGTTGTGTTCGCGCAGGCGGCGGCCCAGCATTTCCGCATAGACCTTGGGAGGCAGCGGCAGGAAGGGCGATCCGAAGCAGGTTGAAAATGTAGCTTGCGGCTCTTTCACGCCCGCTTCCGTGCCTGCAACTTTTGCCGTGTAGCCGGACATGAAATGGAACATGGCCTGTTCGGGCGAAAGTTTCGAGACCGGAGGCAGCACGCCGAAGGCATCCGCGGTGAGAAATACGACGTTCTCAGGATGCCCGCCGACGCCGGGGATCACGCAGTTTTCGATGAATTCAACGGGATAGGCCGCGCGTGTATTTTCGGTGAGGCTATCGTCGTCGTAGTTGGGACGACGGTTTGCATCCAGAACGACGTTTTCCAGAACCGATCCGAAACGAAGCGCGTTCCAGATTTGCGGTTCTTTTTCATGCGAGAGCTTGATGCACTTGGCATAGCAGCCGCCTTCGAAGTTAAATACGCCTTTAGCGCTCCAACCGTGTTCGTCATCGCCAATCAAGTTGCGAGAGGGGTCGGCGGAAAGCGTCGTCTTGCCCGTGCCTGAGAGTCCAAAGAACAGCGCGGTGCGACCGTCGTGTCCCACATTGGATGAGCAGTGCATAGGGAAAACATTGCGCGGCGGCATCAGGAAATTCATGATGCTGAAAATCGACTTCTTCATTTCGCCGGCATAGGCGCCGCCGCCGATCAGAACAATCTTTTCGGCGAAGTTCAAAATTACAAACTGCTCGGAAACGGTTCCGTCGCGTTTGGGGTCGGCTTTAAAATTCGGAGCGGCAATTACCGTGAACTCCGCTTTGTGAGTTTTGAGTTCTTCCGCGCTGGGACGAATGAAAAGCTGCCGCACAAAAAGATTGTGCCAGGCAAATTCGTTGACGAAGCGTACGGGCAGGCGATACGTGGTATCGGCGCCGCAAAACAAATCCTGCACATAAAGTTCGCGCGTGCTTAAGTACTCCATCACACGCAGATATAGAGCGTCGAATTTTGCCGCATCAAACGCCTGATTGACCGGGCCCCACGCGACTTTGTCGGCGGTGATCGCATCTTTTACGATGAATTTATCTTTGGGAGAGCGTCCCGTTTTCTTGCCCGTCGTCGCGACGACTGCGCCGTTATCCGCGAGTTGCGCTTCGCCTTTGCGGATCGCGTGTTCCACAAGATGCGCGGGCCACAAATTGAAATGCACATCTTTTCGATTGAGCAGTTCTCCAACTGTAGGTGTGCGAGTTGCCGTCGCCATAAAATAACAAGCCCCTTCGTATGAATACCGCTTACCATTGTCCCTCTTGGGCCAGAGAAAGCCAAGTAGCGGGCGTGCAACAAAGTGTGATGGAGATCATAAACGACCGGTCGGTAGGAGAGGAGCCTAACCTTTCGGGACTGGAATCTGCGCCGCGCCGACGGGAACGCTGACTGTCCCAACGCGACCGCTGAGGTTGTCGCGCACAATGAACCGCACCGTATATTTTCCGGGCGGCACGGAGATCGCTCCGTCGTAGACGACACCATGAACCCCAATCTGTTGTGCCATGTCGGCTGCGAGATTTCCTTCCAGTTCCTTTACGAAATCTCCGGCGATTCCCTTGGAAGTCTTGGCGAAGGCGCCAAAGGCCAAGCTCATCCGGTTGTTGTTCTCGCTATCGATGGTAATGCCTGCGGCTGCGACGTTGAATCGGAAGCTAAGTTTGATCTTGTCGCCCTCCACCGCTCGCCCGGTCCATCGTACCAATATTGGAACGGAGCTGAAGTCAGTGGGCGAAAGAATGGCGGTGTCCATATCCTCGCGTTCGGACTTCTTAGGGTCGGGTGGTTTTGGCCGGACGTGATAGCTTGTCCGCGCGTGGACGTCGACTTTTTTCCCGGGAACTGTAACTTCCAGTTTTCGCCAACCCGTCTTGCCTTTCGCGGTATCGGCGTAGTAGCCGATGACGTAATATTCGCTGGCATCTTTCTGGGTTTCGTTGTAGCAGCCGCTCAGGTTCAATTTGAATTCGCAAAGTCGGCCGCCGGTCATCTTGGCGAAATTCTCGAGATTTGATACGGAGTCCACGAATCGCCGGTAGCGAACCGCACGGCCAAAGCGCGGGGAAACAAAACCTGGGTTGAACAGTCCGCCCATATCGAGCGGATACACGGAGACTTGCGACTCGTTGAGAGCGTTCCACGCCGCTTCATACAGTGGCAGCAAATCAACGTTCCGAAATGAGAAAGAGGATGGGTCGTCGGCGACGAAGGGCGCTCCTCCTGTGGCCCAGATCAGAGTCTTCCGGCCCGGCACGCCCGAGAAAGACTCTGCGATCTCCCGCAGGGCACGCAGCGTGGTCTCGGCGGCCTGTTGCTGCTGCATTTGCTCGAAGCGGTCGTAGGCACCGCTTGTGAAACCCTCCAGATTGTCAGCGATCTGATTCTGGCTCGTGGGTCCGCGTCCGATGCGCTGCTGAAATTCCATCGCCTGATCGAGGTCGGCACGATCCGCCTCGGATCTCTCGGCTGCGGAAGGTTGCCCACGAACCTTTTTGACGGCGGCAGCCAGCACCTGGGGGTCCGTCGTGAAATCGTTCATCAGGCGGAGGCCGTTGGAACTTATCGTCATGAGCGCGACAGGTTCGTTCGGTTGCAGCGTTTCGTCGACGAACTTCAGAAGCTCTCGACGAGCCCGGACCTGATCCTGGAAACGCGTGTTGAGGGTATCCAGAACAATTAAGGTGAGACGTTGCGACTTCGCCTCTGGCGCTACTGCGTTGGTGAATCCGGCGTCGGTGGGTTCCACCCGACGAATCTTGCCTGGCTCCGTTTTGACTTCTTCAAAAACTGCGATCTTCTGCGTGTGCCCGTTTTCGAGCACACCAAAGTCATCTTTGGTCAATCCGGCTATGTGAGCGCCGCTGTGATCCGTGACGACGGTGGGAATCAAAACGAGCGAACTACGAGAAACAAACTTGGGAATTGGCGTTGGGGAAGGAGGTGCCTCCTTCGACTGTGCCAGCGAGGAACTGGCAAGCCACGTCAAACTTAGTAACAAAGTTGTCAGTCCAGCTCTGCCAAGCATTGGCCCGAAGCCCCCTGTATCTTGGCCTGAAAAGCGCCAATCGTAAGGGCATTTCACCTGTTCCAAGGGCGCAAGTCAAGAGTAAAATTCCGCGATCGCCTCAACCACGCGCTGTTGCTCTTCCTCGCGCAGTTCCGGGAAAATCGGCAGCGCCAATACTTCACGCGCCGCGCGTTCCGATTCTGGCAAGTCTCCCTCGCGATACCCGAGATAAGCGAAACAGCTTTGCAGATGTAAGGGAATGGGGTAGTAGATCTCGCTGCCCACGCCATTTTCGGCGAGGAAGGCGCGCAATTCATCTCGATGCTGCGCGCGCACTACATACTGGTGGAAGACGTGTCGGGCGCGTGGATCGCGATAGGGAAGCGTTAAAGGCAGGTCCTTTGTTGTGACGGGGGGCGTCTTGCTTGTTCCGTCTTCCGAAGTCTTCGCCAGTCCCGCGGAAATCAGCAGCCTGTCATAGGTCGCCGCGCGCTCCCCACGCTGTTCGTTCCATTCTGAGATGTAACGCATCTTCACCAGCAAGATCGCTGCCTGGATCGAATCAAGACGGCTGTTCCATCCAAACTCTTCATGCACATAGCGCCGCGGGCTGCCGTGATTCCGCAGCCGCCGCATGTGCTCGGCAAAATCGGCGTTCATGGTCGTGACGCATCCTGCATCACCGTAAGCGCTCAGGTTTTTCGTCGGATAAAAACTGAACGCCGCCGCCGTGCCGAGAGATCCCGCGGCCCGACCATTCCACGCTGCGCCAATTGCCTGCGCGGCATCCTCAATCACGGCAAGCTTTGCGTCCGCCGCCACCCGCGTGATCGCATCCATATCCGCGCACTGTCCATAAAGATGGACTGGCAGCACCGCCCGCAACTTTCGCGATTTGCCACTCTGCAGCGCCTTCTCTAACTGTATCGGATCGAGATTGAATGTCCGTGGATCGATATCCACAAAAACCGGAGTCGCCCCTGCCCGTACGATTGCGCTTGCCGACGCGAAAAAACTAAATGGACTAGTGATGACAGCATCGCCAGGTCCAACCCCTGCCGCCACCAGCGCCAGCCAAAGCGCGTCGGTTCCAGAAGCGCAGCCCACTGCCGCCGTCGCTCCGGTAAACGTCGCCAGCGCGTGCTCGAGAGCCGAAACCTCCTCGCCCAAAATATAGTGTTGAGAAGCGCATACGCGCTCAACCGCCGCTAGAATCTCCGAGCGAATGCGTTCATACTGGCGCGAGAGATCCAGCATGGGAATCGGCTGCCCTCGAGAATCGCCCGAACCGGGATGTGTAGCGGAAGTCACGAACTCGGGATTCTACCACCCTCGAAAACCGCTTTCAGTCAGAGCACTCATTACAGGGACCGCAGGATGATTCCCACAACCTAAATCAGCCAATACCCACGTAGTCGGCCAATACCCACGTAGGGGCAGGTGCCCTCGCCTGCCCTCGCAGCCACAATCACGCTGTCACGAAACGAGTAGCGGTAAAAAGAGTTTTAGACGTGCTCTGCTCATCCCCCGAGGCTTGACGATTCCCCGACAAAAATACCAAAAACCATAGCCAATCCATCCCAAATCCTATGTTTTTCTGTATCCACCATGATATCCACTTTGCAATATTTCCGTAGACAAAAGAAAACAAACGCTTTAATCGAGTCAATGGTAATCCGCACCACTGGCATTCGTCATGCAATAACGGATCTGGCATATTTGCCAGCCGAGCTGTTTGGCTGCGCGTTTTTTCGTAACCGTGGTACCGACATTTTGAATTTTGTAAGGAGAGTCTTAAACCATGAAGTCCAATTTCTTTAAGTCCGCAGCATTGCTATTGCTGACCCTCGCCTTCTCGCTCGGCGCTTTCGGCCAAGCCATCAGCGCTAACCTAGTCGGCTCCGTTTACGATTCTACGGGGGCGG
>JANXUC010000098.1 GCA_025352065.1 Acidobacteriaceae bacterium
GAAGCCTGAGACATCAGCGTCTGAGGCAGCACTCCCCGAGGCTGACTCTGTATCCAGAATCACCTGAAAAGGAACCTTCATTCCCGCCTGGTGAGGAAATACCGTGCGCAGAATTTCATAGCGCGCAACCAACGACACTAAAGCTGCCCGCAGGCGCTCCGCATCCAGCGGGCCTTCAATCCGCACAGCGCATTGCGCGCGGAATGCTGCGACATCCGCTCCGCCCTGAGTCCATAGGCGATCTTGCTGCGGCGACAGTCGAAATCCAGCAGTAGTTTCCGGCGGCATTGCTTTGGGTTGCACTCCTGGCCGTTAACGGCCGCGTTTGAAAGTTGCTCTACAGACCATTCTTCACTGCCAACTGTGCTCTTTCCACATTACTTCGTCACGCCAGCAACTCGCAGTCACAACTTCGCGGTCAACACTCCCGGCCTCTCCTCGCTTGCGTCTGTCTTCGCAGCAGGCTCCAAATACCAATTGTGTGGCAATACAAACGCCCCGTTCCAGGGCGACTTACCGCTCCCGTAATAATCCGATTCCAGAACCGTTATGCGAGCCGCATCGTTGATCAGATCGGCCTCACTATTATTTACGTCCAGCCAGAGCCGCAGCGAATAATCGCCCGGCATCAAAGTTAAACTCGGAATGTCGCAGACAAATACTTGCGGCCCTACCACTTCTCCATGGGATCGCTTCGGCTCAAAAAAACTGCTCGCGGTGAAAATTCTTTGACCAAAAATGTTGTCGAAGCCCAGGCCAACGTTGAAGCTGGCAGTCGGTCTGTGCAATTCAAAATGCACACGCACTTTCAAAGCGCTCCCAATCGAAAGGCCTTCCGTGAGATCGCGACCTCCGTCAGTGCTGAACTGAATGCGCTTCAAAAGTTGCGCCTGTTGCGATCGCCGGTCCTTCGCACGGCTCAAGTCGACGGAATGTCCCGTTGCGCCGGGCGCGCTCGAAATGCCGCTGAGGTAGTGCTTCACGCCGTCCTTCGCCGTTCCATCAAACACAACCTTCCCTCGTTCCAGAACAACGCCGCGCTGGCACAAGTTCTCCACCGCCGCCATGTTGTGCGAGACAAACAATACCGTGCGCCCACTCTTGCTCACATCACCCATTTTACCCAAGCACTTCTTCTGGAACGTCACGTCACCCACTGCCAGTACTTCATCCACGACTAAAATCTCAGGGTGCAGATGTGCGGCCACCGCAAATGCCAGCCGCACGTACATGCCGCTGGAATAATGTTTTACCGGCGTATCCAAAAACTTCTCAATCTCCGCAAAGTCAACGATCGCATCAAACTCCCGGCTAATTTCGGCTCTCTTCATCCCCAGAATCGCGCCGTTCATGAAAATGTTTTCTCGCCCTGTCAGCTCGGGATGGAATCCAGTCCCTACTTCCAGCAGGCTCGCCAAACGCCCGCGCAAGCGAATGCTGCCCGTAGTGGGATCGGTAATACGCGAAATAATTTTCAGTAGCGTGCTCTTACCCGCCCCATTGCGCCCGATGATGCCCAGAACTTCGCCCTCTTGCACGGAGAAGCTCACATCGCGCAGCGCCCAAAAATGTTCGCGCCGGATATCGAGCTCGGCCACAGGGTTGCGCCGAAACGGAGCGGCCAGCTTGCGCTGGAACAACTCGCGAAACGTTTCCGATCCCCGTACGCGGCGTCCGAGTATGTATTCTTTCGATATGTTGTTTACTTCAAGTATCGGTTCCATAAAAGAAAGTGGTCGCTAAATAACGTCGGCGAACCGCGCCTCCAACCGCCGGAATACCAGCAGCCCAGCAACAAACAACAGCGCACCAATTCCCAAAGATATCGCTGTCGAATTCCAGTGGATGGGGCTTCCCAGTAGCGCGTGTCGGAATCCCTCCACTACGCCCGCCATCGGATTCAAGGCCAAAACATAACGCCATTTCGAAGATAAATAGCTGGCCGGATAAATTACCGGAGTTACGAAAAGTCCCATCTGGATTAAGAATGGAACAGCGTACTTCACATCGCGAAAATTGACATTCAGCGCTGACAGCATCAGCCCAATCCCGGATGCCGACATGATCGCGGCTAGCATAAATAGCGGCAGCCAAAGCACTGCCCAAGTCAACGCCCAGCCATAGAAAATCATGAGCCCCAGCAACAACAAAATGCTCAGAAGCATATCCAGCAGCAGCGCCCCCACGGCACCCAACGGAATAAAAATGCGGGGGAAATATACTTTGGAAACCAGTTGTTGATTCGAAATCAAGCTGTTGCTGGACTGGTTAACGGCCGTCGCAAAAAATGTCCACGGTGTCAGTCCGGCAAAGGCGAACAAAGCGTAGGGGGGGCCGTCGCTATGTACGCCCGCCAGCCGGTGAAACACAAACGTAAAGATCGTCATCGCAATCAGCGGCTGCAAAACCGCCCACAATCCGCCCAGCGCCGTCTGCCGGTAACGAATCTTGATGTCCCGCCAGATCAGGAATCCAAGCAGCTCCCGGTACAGGAATGCTTCCGGTAAATCGAGCGGCTGCCAACCTGATTTGGGCCGAATTTTCAGATCAAAAGTGGACATGACGTCTTTTCTGTGTGCCCAACTCTTCGGACAGCGTGGAGGAGCGCCAACCGAAATTCCAAGGGGAGAAGTATCAGCCCGGCCAAGCCGAACGCCAGATTTCCCCCAGCGAATCAGCGCTTTGCGAGGCAAATGCAATACTTTATTACGTTGTCACAAGCATACTTCTTTGTCCAGAGTATTTCCCTCTTAGCGCAGTCAGTAGTACCAAACCGAATGCACATGGTTCCTAATCTTCGGCAGGATTCTTCCCCGTATGCTCCGCCAGCAGCCGCTCCGCATCTTCCTCCGACAGTCCTTCAATCTCCGCCAGGAGTCGCGCCATTTCAGCGTCTTCGCTCTCAGCCGGCGCTATGTGACGCACCTTTTCCGCCAACTGCGCCACTGTCGGAGTTTCCAGAAAGCTGTGCAGCGGCATCTGCACCTGAAAGTTGTTTCGTATCCGTGAGATGATCTGGGTGGCAAGCAGGGAGTGTCCGCCCATTTCAAAAAAATTGTCATGGATCGACACGCGCTCGACGCGCAGCACTTCGCGCCAAATCGCCGCCATCTTCTCTTCTTCTGGAGTGCTTGGCGCCACATAAGGCCGCTCCACCTTGGCACCCTCGGCCTCGGGAGAAGGCAAGGCACGGAAATCCACCTTGCCATTCGCAGTCAGCGGCAGCTTCTCCACAATTACAAGCGCACTCGGCACCATGTACTCGGGGAGCTCGCCTTGCAGGAACGTTCGAAGCTGGTCCGCCTTGATCCCCGTTCCAGCCACCACATAAGCAGCCAAACGCTTCTCGCTGTTCTTGTCTTGATACGGAGTGACGACCGTCTGTTGAACCCCGGCATACTTCCGGAGTGCATTGTGAATCTCCACTGGCTCCACTCGAAATCCGCGGATCTTCACCTGATCGTCGATTCTGCCCATGAATTCGATGTTTCCATCCGGCAGAAATCGCGCCAGGTCCCCCGTGCGGTAGATGCGGGCTTCCGAATCCGCCGCTCTTCGAAACGGATTTGCAACAAACCGCTCTGCCGTCTGCTCCGGCTGCTTCAAATATCCTTGCGCCAATCCAGCGCCACCAACGCACAGCTCTCCAGGCACCCCCACCGGAACCGGAGTCATATGGCGATCAAGAATGTAGACACTGTCATTCGCAATCGGCCTTCCCACAGGCACGGTCGCAGGCGCCCAGGCGCTCACATCGTTCTCCCATACTGCAAATGTGCAACATCCAATCGTCGCTTCAGTTGGACCGTAGTGATTCAGCACCGCACACTTGCCCTCCTGCATGATTTGCCGGATAAATTCCCACGACGAAGCCTCACCCCCGAGTACCAGGAATTTGCGTGGCAACACCCCATCGCTTCCGGAAGCCTTCATCAAAGTATTCAAATGTGACGGTGTGATCTTCAATACATCGACTGGATATTTCGTCGCATATTCCGAAAACAGATTTGCGGACATCGCTGTCTCGAAATTAATCACATGCAGACATCCGCCGGATACCAGAGCAGGGAAGACCGCCGTATTCCCCAAGTCCGCGGCGATTGTAGAGACCGTCGCAAAGTGCAATCCATCGGGATGACTCGCCAGATCGAGCCGCCGTTCTATAAACCGCGTGTAGTTCACCAGGCTCGCATGACGCACAGCCACGCCCTTGGGAACACCGGTCGAGCCCGACGTGTAGATTACGTACGCCAAATCCTGGGGCGCGTTGTTACGCTCATGATTGGCTGCAGACTCTGTCGCAAACTTCTCACGATCACGATCCAGGCAAAGTACCGCGCCCGCGAAGTCAGGCAAACTCCCCAACAGCTTTTCCTGCGTCAGCAAGACAGGCGCGTCAGTCTCCGCCAACTGATGTGCCAGCCGCGCCTTCGGACCATCCGGAACCAACGGCACATAGCATCCGCCAGCCTTCAGAATGCCCAACAAGCCAACAATCATTTCCGCCGAGCGCTCAACGCACAACCCAACCGAAACATTCGCTTTCACGCCATGCCGTCGCAGCGTGTGCGCAATCCGGTTCGCCTGCGCGTTCAGTTCCGCATAACTCAGCAGTGTTTCTCCGCAGCGTAATGCGGGACGCGTCGGGGTTCGCTGTGCCTGCTCTTCGAACAGATAGTGCAGGCAACTAGCAGCAGGAAACTCCACCGCCGCCCGGTTGAAAGTCGTCCCGACTCTTTCGCGTTCGTCTTCGGTCAACAAAGGAAGGCGACTCAGGGCAGTCGCGGGATGAGCCGCCGCTCCACGCACCAGCGCGGCAAAACAGCCAGCAAAATGCTCTGCCGTTTCATGAGACAGGGCCGCCTGATTAAACACCAGCGTTGCGTTCCAATCGCTCGATGCCTTCTCCACCTGCAGGCCCAGATGCGCGCGATGTTCCGGCACTCGAATCTCAGTAGCAGAAAACGTTGTGCCGCGTCCGGTGTATGAACCAGCGTTGTTTCGGACACAGAAGTATACCCCCGACTCGCACTCGCCATAAGAAGAGGGCAGATAATCTTGCCACTGTTTTACCTGCGCCATCGTCTGCCGAGTCTGCTCTACAAAAGCATCAAACTTCGGATCGCCATCGAAGCTCGCCAACAGCGGCAGCATCCGGCTGAACGTTCCCAGCGCTGTCTTTGCTTCCTCATAGTGCCGCCCGTCGCTATGGAGCCCAGTAACGACTTCTGCCTGTCCACTCATCCGCCACAAAAACACCTGCCAAGCAGCCAGCAGAAAGTCTTCCAGCCCAGCCCTCTCAATCGCGGCTTTGGTAGAGCCATCAAAACTTACCGCTACATGCTGAAGCTCGTTTGCCGTGATTGGAGTCGCCGTGCCAACCTTTCGCACAAACGGCAAAGCTACTGGTGGCACATCCGCCGGATTCTGGCTGTTCCAAAATGTGCTCGCCTGCGCAGCCTCTTCTTCCTTCGGCAACTCATTCTGCCAAGCCGCATAGTCCGCATATTGCAAAACTTCGTCAGAAGCCGCATTCTCGCAATACCGGGCCGCAAGATGCTGTACCAGCAACTCTAGTCCGAGACGATCCGAACAAAGACTCGGCAGACTCAACAGAAGTAGGTGTCGATGACCGCCCAACCCAACCAAAGTTGCTCGCACAACCGGCACCGCAGCGACGTCGACTTTCTCCGACTGCGCCTGCAAAATCTTTTCGATCTCGGCATGCTGCTCCAATGAGGATGTGCCAACTGCAGCAGTCTCCCATACAACCGCAGCCTCGCCATGCACCACCTGAAAGGGAAACTTCAATCCAGAACTACGTTGGAAGCTCGTTCGCAAGATTTCAAACCGTTCAACTACCGCTTTCAAAGCAGCCCGCAACCGCACCGCATCCAAATCGCCTTCAACGGAAATCACCACCGAGGCGCACGCCGACAGCCCCGCCACCTGCAGGTTCCACAAGCGCCGCTGTTGTGGAGAAAGCTGAAATCCTGTCGTGTTCTCAACCGCCATCAAGCCAGTGGCCTCCGTCACAAACTACAGCAGTCCCGCACGCACCTTCTTCTATTGTGGCGCACCTCTCGTCTCAATACACGCTTATGCAGGAGCCAGTCTGTTCCCAAAGTAACCAAGAGTGACCTCTGTATCGCTCGGGGAAGGACATGAAAGGGGGGATTCGCCTTAAGATTGTCACAGCTTGCTATAGTTGTCCATAGTTCTATCGTCCATTAGTTCTGAGGTCCAACGCCTACGTTCCAATGCCCGAAGCCACCAATCCGGACTTCCTGCGCTCTACCGATCTGCCCGCGCTCGAGCGCCGCCCGCCCGGCGAACCTTGCGTAGCCTCTTTCTCCCAGCTCCGTCTTGGGTATCTCGACCAACTGGCCCCCGGCTCGGCGGTTTACAACATCCCGTTTCTGATGCGTGTCCAAGGCCCGCTCAACCTGGAAGCCCTTCGCCAGGCCCACAGCGGCCTCATCGGACGACACGAAAGTTTGCGCACCATCTTCCTCGCCCCTTCCGGAACCCCCATCCCCTTCGTCCTCAAGAAGTGGATCCTTCAGTTTCAGGAAATCGACCTCCGCCACCTTCCGCAAAGCGACCGTGAGCCTGAAGCCCGCCGCCTAGCCTTCGAAGACGCCGCCAAGCCCTTCAACCTGGCCCGCGAGCCCATGGTCCGCAGCCTCCTTCTGCGTTTAGACCAAGAGGACTACCTGTTCCTCCAGACTTTCCATCACATCGCGTTCGAAGGCGGAAGCCTGATCACTGCCTTCGCGGAACTTGCCGCCCTCTACCAGTCGTCCATCGACGGAGTCCCGCCCACGCTCCCCGATCCGCCGTTTCAATACAGCGATTTCGCCACCTGGCAGCGCCGTTTCCTCCAGGGAGATCGTCTAACCAATCTGGAGAATTTCTGGAAGCGTCACCTGGCCGATGCACCGCAGATTCAGCTTCCCACCGATCACCCACGGCCCTCCCGTTGGAGCCAGCGCGGCAAACGCCAAGCCGTCCAATTTCCCAGCACCCTGATCCGCGATTTGCAAAAGCTCGCTCGCGGCGCCGAAACCAGTCCTTACCGCGCCGCCTTCGCCGCCTTCAACGTCTTCCTCCACGCCTGCACGGGTCAGCAAGATTTCTGCGTCGGATCTCCAGTCTTGCCGCTCAGCGTGAATGTCGACCGCATGATCGGTTTCTTCGTGAATACCGTAGTCTTCCGCAACAACCTGTCCGGCGATCCCACCTTCCACGATTTCATGATTCGCGTGAACTCCTCCTGCCACGCCTCTCTGCGATACTCCGAACTCACTCTGGAAAAAGTTGTGGACGCCGTCCAGCCCCCACGGGACCCAACCCGCACGCCCCTGTTTCAGGTAAACTTTCGCGCCCCCAAAGAGCCTTTCCCGATCCTCGAAATCAAGGGCTTGGAATTCTCTCGCCCATCCTACATCGACAATGGCACCTCAAAATTCGATCTCTCTTTTGAACTCGAAACGCAAACCGGCGAGGGCAGCTACATCGAATACTGCACCGATCTATTCGACCAGCCAACCATCGACCGCATGAGGGACGACTTCGAAGATGTACTGCAAGAATTGGTGACTCGCCCAGACACGAAGCTGTCCGAACTCGCAACTCTGCAAGCGGTTCGTCGACGAGAGGGTCATCGACCCAACCAATAAACTTAGCTTCCGGATCTTATCAACGGCTTGCGGCTACTCCGCTGTCTTCTGCCCAGCCTCGAACTTCGTCCAAGGCCCAGCCTTCATATCCCGCAACAAAGATTTCTGCCACGAATACTCCGGATGCTTCTCCAGAAATTCCGCCGCCACAAAATCCGCCCCACAAGGATGCCCAGCCCGCGCCACAAAGCTCATCTTCCCAGCCATATCGCTATCCGAAGCCTTGCCCTGCACCGCGCCGCCGGGATTGTACGCATCCCACTCCCACTCTTTGACTCCGCGCGAGGAGTTGTCCACATGCCCGCACAACGCCCGCTCATTCGGCTCGTCTTTCTTGGACTTTGACGAGTTCTCGAAACTATCGATATGGTCCGCCAAAAACAGCTCCGCCATCTCCACGTCGATCTTGCCCTTCGATTCCTTCATCAACTCGTCCCACCGCTCATGCCGCGCATTCATGGACGATGACTTATCCTTCGGATCAAACCCACTCGTCTCTTCCTTGATTAACTTCGGATCGCGCGCGAAATTCGAACTCACGAAATACCCGTCTTTTGTTCGCCATAGCGGCGTATTCTTCAACCCTAACTCTAAGTACGCAATCTCCCCGCTCTTGCGATCGCCAATCAACCAGTCATTCGCGTACCCACCGTTATTTCCTTCCTTGATAATGCGGACGTAGTCGTCAATGCTGTTCGCGTATTGCAACGCCTTCCGCGCCCGCATAAATTCGGGCTTACCCTGCGGGTCCCATCCCTCAAACTGAGTAATGGTCGTCTCCGTGATCATCATCCCCGCCGAGTTCACCGCAAAATCATCATCGCTCGCGATCACTCCCGGAAAGCCGTCCATCAAAATTCGATTTCCATGTTCCGGAACAATATCGAAAATCACAACCCAGCGTTCCCCCGCCAAGTAGCTAGTCCAGTTGTTGTGAGCGATCACAATCTTGTGATCTTTCGTGTAAGCCCCCGTCGCTATAAATGCGCTGCAATTTCCCGGCGCAGCCAGCTTCGGCGCATTCGCCGACTTCGACTGTTTGTTCAGCCACGGCACGTAGTAGTCCGGCACTTCTTCAAAAGCATTCAGAGCCACAATGTCATATAAATCCAGATTACCGCCATGCGCCTTCACGCCATCGGCGATGCCTTGCAGTTCCTGCTGATATTCCGCGTCAATGTGCGGCCAAAGCATCTCGTGCGCCGTCTTCCGGAAGAACTCCCAATCGCGCTTCGTCTGATGCGTATCAAACAGCTTGATCGCAGCATAAGCGTCCGCAATTTCCGGAGCCAGCAAGTAACCATGCTGAAATCCAACCTCCGCCGGAGACCCCTCCAAGTGCACATAGGTCCACCCACTCTTCTGGAAGCGGTAAGCCTTCTTCAGCCGCGCATCCGAAGACGCAGGCGCATTCTGGGCGTGCAACATGGGTAACGACACGCAAAATAAAAGCAGCGCAGAGAGTATTCGGGCTCTTCGATTAAGACAACGAGTTTTTCCAAACAAGGGAGGCCTCCAAGCTTGCGGTGAGTGACGATGCCATTCTAGCTCACGCAGCAGCGTCCGGCCCAGGCTCGTGCAGGGCGAGCATCCCTGCTCGTCCGCTCTTAAGCTGCGGTCGCCATTGTCCGCGTAGCAGCCGCCGCCAGCGCCTACGGACATCTTTCACATTTGTCATTCCGAACGGCTCCATCGTGAGGAATCTGCTTTGGTGAACGCGTTGCGCCTCGGCCACTAGGTTCCGCATTTCAAGCATGCCCCTTCTCTGGTATCCTCGCTCGATCAACGAAGCATTCGACGTGACCATTCGTTAGCAGAGATATCAATCAAAATTATGAAATCATTCTTAATCACATTTAAGCCGCTTACCGAGAGTCCTGAACGGGGCTGGGACTTGAACGACTTCCAAAACACAGTCCAACGCCATAATCTGGGCAAACAGAGAGTAGTGAGGTGGCGATTTCGCAATCGGCATGCCTCCTATGGTGACCGCGTATTCCTTCTCCTCCAAGGAAAGAAGGGCCCCGCAATTCTTGGATGCGGGACGATTGCGACACCTCTCGGAAAGCAGGCCAAGCCCAAGGAACAATCGATCCTGTTTGACGCCCTTACCGATCCAGAGCGGGAAGTGCTAGCGAACCGTGCGGACCTTCTAGCGATCAAAGGCGGCGAAAGCGTTTGGCGTACCCAGGCAAGCGGTATAGAAATACCCGCGCCAGTCGCCGCTATGCTCGAGTCCCTCGTCGTAGGCAAGTCCCCGAAAGCCGTCAATAGCGCCCTTTCGTCAAATTCCGACTGGACAAGAGATGAACTCATACTGGTTCTTAATCTGTATCTCAAGAATCCGGCAAGTCCACCAAGAAAGGGAAGCAAAGAGGTCCTTAGTCTGAGCCGCACCTTAAATCGGCTTAGAACAAAGTTGTTCGGTCCCGAGAGCCGTGCAGGCACTTTTCGCAACGAGAGTAACGTCTATATGAAACTCATGAATTTCCGTCGGTTCGACCCCCACTTCAGGTCGGAAGGAAAAAAGGGGCTTTCAAAAGATGTCAAGGCGGATGAAGAAGTCTGGGAAGAGTTCGCCGGGGATGCCAAACGCTGCCAGCGCGTTGCAGATGCTATCGTTAAGAGCCTTGACGACCCAGGTGTTGATTCTGTTTGGCTCGATGCAGGTATCGATGAAAGCTTCCAGACCGCACCCGAAGGGCGTTTGCTGACGCGGTCGCACCTGATTAGGGAGCGGAGTCGCAAACTAGTGGAGCGCAAGCGGAATCAGGTCATGAAAAGAGATGGGAAACTCATCTGCGAGGTTTGTCGATTCGATTTTGCAATCCACTACGGCGACCACGGCAAAGGGTTTATCGAATGTCACCACACCCAGCCACTCGTAACTCTTCCCGAAGGGCACAAGACTCACCTCGATGACCTTGCACTGGTTTGCTCAAATTGCCACCGAATGATCCACCGACGTAAGCAGTGGCTCTCTGTTGCCGAGCTCGCAGAGCGTGTCAGGAAAGAGGCCCGATTCAGGAAGAGCTCGGTGCGCTGAAGTCGGCACTGATGACTCACACGGCGTTGTGAACAAGCAGTGCACCTTGCAACACACACCTCCAACCCGCCAAGGCATAGAATCCAACCATGACCTCAACCACGCCACCACGCCTGGAAATCGCAGAAGCGCAAGCCTTTTCGCTGCGGAACTTAGTCAACTACCAGGAAGGCTCAGTCGTTAGCCGAGTCATCCTGAAACGCGACAAAGGAAATGTCACCGTTTTTGCCTTCGACCAAGGTCAAGGACTCAGTGAACACACCTCGCCCTTCGACGCTCTGGTTCAGGCCGTCGAAGGAGAAGCGGAAATCACCGTGGCTGGCAACGCCATCGCGCTCAAGGCCGGAGATGTCCTCTTACTGCCTGCCAACAAGCCGCACGCGGTCAAGGCGACAGCACGCTTCAAGATGGTGCTGACCATGATTCGCTCGTAGTCTGAGCTCAGGCCTGTGAGCAAAGAAAAACGCCGTCCGTAGACGGCGTTTTCGTTCAAAGAACAGTATTACCTAGTGATGCTTGTCCTCATGCCCGCCCGAATGTCCACTCGATGCAGGAGCAGAAGGGGCGCGTCCACCGCCCCCTTGCGAACCACCGCCCCCTTGCGTTCGACTGCCCCCTCCACTAGGAGCGCTGCGTTCACCACCGCCACGAGGTCCGCCCCCGCTAGGAGCGCTCTCTCGCGGATGGTATCCACCGCCCGATCCGCGGCTGTACCCTCCGTCGTTACCGCGACCGTAGTCTCGCGGACCCTCTCCCGCGCTACGTCCACCGTAGCCGCCCTGGTTGCGATACCCGCCACTGGCTGACTCGCCTCGCGAGCTTCCGCGATAGCTCGGCTCAGAATAATCACGCGGCGCAGCACGCACCGGTCCCGCCGGACGCGGCACGTTATTTGCTCTCGGCGAATCGACGTTAGGCCGACCACCGTAAGGATGATCGATACTTGGTCGTCTACCGCCCGGCTGATCTACCCGTGGCCGCCCAATGATAGGACGGTTAATGGTAGGACCATTGACGCCCGGATGATCTACATTGCCTCGTCCACCCCCACCGTTCGCCCGATCAACGTTGTATCCGCCGCGGTTCTGCCCTGCGGGCACTGATGTAATCACCGGACGCGCCACCCCTCCTATCGGAGGACGCGGCACGTTGTTGTTCGGATTTCGTTGCATCCCGCGCTGCCCAAGTTCGGCATCCCGCGCAGGCCCAACACCCCGATTCGGACCTCCACCGCCAATACTTGACGGAGGACGCGGAACAAACCGCCCATTCGTAGAACCGTTAGGATGATCGATCCTTGTCGCGCTAGCTCCCTTCGGCCCATTGCCCGCAGGGCCACGCGCCACAGGAGTTGCCACACGGTTGCCCTCTGCACCTCTGCCAACTACCGGACGAACCGGCATCGTCTGCGGCCCACCCCTACCCGGCATAACCGGCGGCGGCAGCTTGTTCACCGTCGGCCTCGACAAAGCTCCCTGCGGAGCACCCGCCGCGCGCTGCCCCGCATTCACGCCCAACCTGCTCTCGCGCGTCGGACCCACTCCCACTTGCCGCAGTTCAGGCGCGCCCTTCCGCACGTTCGCCGGCACGCTGACCATATTCTTCGCCACCGGGCGAGCATTCAGGATCGTGTCCTTATGCACAGCGATGAACCCGCCGGGCTTGTCCTTGTTAATCGACCGGATAGGCTCCACCTTATAGTGGTTGTTGTAGTAATTGTTTGTGATGTTCGTAATATTCGTGATGTGCGTATTCGTAATGTTCACGTTCTGGAAATAGTGCCGGCTCCCGTAGTACGACGGATAATAAGGCTCTCTCCAGCCCAGCGCGCACCAGCCAAACCCGACGCCACCGCCAAACCCGCCCCAACCCCAGCTCGGACCGCCAAACCAAACCACCAGCGCTGGTGCATAGTAAGGACGCGCATAGTACGGGCCCGGCACCCAACCCCAATATCCGCCCGTGTAAGCCCAACGGCCGTAGTGGAACGGAGCAAATCCCCAGGGCGCATCATCCTCCCACGTCCATCCCCACGGCTCCACCCAGATCCAGTGCCCATAGTGATACGGCGACCAGCCTGCCACTACGTGACGCGGAGTCCAGATGTGTCCGTACTCCGAGTCGTCCCGCCACGATCCATACTCGTCGAGATCTTCGTAACCCACAGTTCCCGCGCCAACATACCGTGCGGAATACGAATGATCGAGACGCTTGTCCCGCGCCCAGCTCCAATCGTCAAAGCCATCACGACGCGGCGCTTCATACGCCGCATGTTCCAGGTTCCCGCCCGTGAAGCGCACTTGCTGGCCGGCTTTTATCTGGACGCCAGAGCCGTTGCCCGTAGCTTCGCCTTTGCCAGCTCGAACCGTAATCACGGTCGCCGCCCCGTCCGAATCCACATCAAATCGGTAATCGCCGGACTTCAAAATCGTGAACGCCTGGTTCGGCGTATCAACCTCGTAAATCTCGCCGTCAAACAGCCGCCGCACATGAACATTCAACGTGCCCTGATGCAATTGCATCTGCACCGTCTCATACGTCACATTGGTCAGCGTCAGGCTCGACTCCGCTCCCAGCCGCAACACTGCGCTGCCCAGGCTCAGCTCCGCCCGCGAATCCTTATCCGCCCAAATGTTATCCGCAGATGTCAGCGGACGGTTCACCGATCCCAGTACCCACTCCTCAGTTCCACGCGGCTGTACGGAGACCGATCCCGTCATGTACTGCAAGCGCGCCACCCGACCCGACGGGTCTGTCTTTGTCGATTCGTTATCCAGCGATCCTGCCGACGGTTGTGCCACGTTCGGATTTGACGGCAGCGAAGTATTCTCCTGCGGCGCCGGAATTTCCTCTTCCCGCTGGTTATCCTGCGCCACCGCCAACGACGGCGCCATCGACCACACCACTGCGAAGATGCTTGTCCAAAGCGCGCTCTTGAACGTCTTCATATCTTTCTCCTTAGACTCGGCCCAACAATACCAGCTAAACACATGTCTTCTAATGAGCTCGAACACGCCTGCGGAGGGGAAGTTGCGGGTCGCGTGCTCATAAGTTATTGGATGCGCTCCTTCGAACAACACGTGGCAGGAGACACGCTCCTTACAGTAATTCAGTTCGTTGGCTCTATCTTATTGAGAATACAAGGCCTATCGCCTGATCGTCTCCCCCGGTACTCCCCCGACGATTCCCGGAGTTCCTCGGGGCTGAGCTCATGAGAAAATGTCTGAGATCGCATCGGCCCTGTAGCTCAGATGGATAGAGCGACGGTTTCCTAAACCGCAGGTCGGCAGTTCGACTCTGCCCAGGGCCACCATTTTTCCGCATCACTCAGCTATTTGTTCCACAAAATAAAAACGAGGGGGCCCCCACCTTCGGAGCGCATAGCGCGACTACGGTGGGAGACGACACTCCCTCCGCTTGTGATTTTCTCGATTCGCAAAATACTTACCGGGAAGGGACGTAACATTGATCGCAGCCATCGATATCGGAGGCACCAAAATCGCCGTCGGCATGGTCGACGACCAAGGCCGTGTCCTCTCCCAGCAGTCCACTCCCACCAACGCAGCAAGCGGCTATGCCAACGCCCTCGAACGCATCACTAACCTCCTCCGCCAGGTAGCGCAAGAGTCCAACACGAAAATCACCGGTATCGGCATCGGCAGCACCGGCCCCGTCTACCCCCTCACCGGAGCATTCGGAGATATGGATTTCCTCCCCGGCTGGCAAGACAAAAACATTGTTGCGGATCTGCAACAACTCTTTCAAGTGCAGGTAGCCTTGGAAAACGACGGTGACGCTTCCGCCCTCGGAGAAGCAGCTTGGGGCGCTGGCAAACACAAATCCCGTCTCATCTACATCACGGTCGGCACTGGAATTGGCAGCGGTATCATTCTCGACGGCCACCTCTATCGCGGAGTCGATTATTCCCATCCCGAACTCGGCCACCACGTAATCGATGCCACCTCCGGCCCAGAATGCTCCTGCGGTTTTCGCGGATGTTGGGAAGCTCTCGCCGCTGGTCCAGCGATGACCGCTTGGCTGCTGGCCAACGCACCAACAAACTATCCCAATCGAGACACCCTCACCGCCAAACAAATCTGCGAACTCGCAAAAGCCGGCGACCCTCTAGCCCGCCAATGCGTCGACCGCGAAGCCCACTACCTCGGCCTCGGCCTCGCCA
>JANXUC010000086.1 GCA_025352065.1 Acidobacteriaceae bacterium
GTTGGGATGAGTTCGTTGCCACTCACCCCAGAGCATCGGTTTTCCATCATCGAGGCTGGCTCCTGGCTCTGGCTGCCACCTACGCTTATCAGCCTGCGGTCGTAACGAGTTGTCTGATGTTGAGGTCAAATCCTGGCGAACTAGCTCTGACCTGCAACTGGCGAGCGCTACCCACGCCGAACACCCGCCTACAGAGTGCGGACGGAAAACAACCCGACGGCTGCGAGCTCCAAGAGTGTGACCATCAACGAGACCGCGCCCCGCTGCACAATCCGTCACGGTAAACGGCGCTAGTGTTGGTAGTGTCAATTTCGCCGCGTCGCAAACGTGGGGGCCGCAACGGTCGGCGCTACCTTATTTCGGCCGGGTGCCGGGTATTCTGCTGCTTCCGGCTATTGCAGCTCACGAAGCAAAGCCTTGCGGCTTTGACTCACGCATCAGGAAACTTTGCAAGAAGTGCTTACTGAAAATGCGGTGAGTTAGGTTGAGAGATTAACATATGTCGCCCTCAACAATATCGCGCCCACGAATTTCGACGTTAGTTATCAGCGGATTGCTGTTTGCGATGTCGCTGGTGGTTGTGGAATCAGCCTATGGCAGCTGCGGCAGTCCGACCAATCCGATTGAAGCGGAGAACTGTCTCCCAGGTAATCCCCCGAGCGACTGGCAAATCGCTGGCAGTGGAGACCCGAGCATTCAAGGGTTTGCGACGGATATCAGCGTCAACGTTGGTCAGACTGTCGGTTTCAAGGTCATGACCGATGCCAGCAACTATGTCGTCGATATCTATCGCCTCGGCTATTACGGCGGGACAGGCGCGCGCCTAGTGACTACGGTATCTCCCAGCGCACAACTGCCGCAGTTGCAACCCGCCTGCATGACGGATAACGTTACGTTCCTGTTTGATTGTGGCAACTGGGCGCTGTCCGCTTCCTGGCAGGTTCCTGCCAACGCCACCCCCGGCTTGTATTTTGCGCATTTGGTGCGGAGCGATGCCGGAGGAGACAGCCATATCTATTTCGTTGTGCGCGATGATGGGAGTCATTCCTCTATCCTGTATCAAACTTCGGACCTGAATTGGCAGGCCTACAACAACTATGGCGGCCACAGCCTGTACGGTGCAAGTGGCTTCGATATACCAAACCGCGCTCGAAAGGTGAGCTACAACCGCCCCTTTAACACCCGCAACCTCGAAGCTGCCACGTTCATCTTCAACGCGGAATATCCGATGATTCGCTGGCTGGAGGCGAACGGCTATGACGTTAGCTACTTCAGCGGCGTGGATGCAGCGCGCAATGCCAGCCTGATCCTTAACCACAAGGTGTACTTGTCGAGCGGTCACGATGAGTATTGGGACGGGACACAGCGCGCCAATGTGCAAGCGGCGCGCGACGCTGGAGTGCATCTGGCATTCTTCAGCGGGAACGAGATGTTCTGGAAGACGCGATGGGAGAACAGCATCGACGGGACGAGTACGCCGAATCGCACGCTGGTCTGCTACAAGGAGACGTATGGGGACTCGGTAGATCCTCTTGACCCCACGGTTTGGACAGGTACATGGCGTGATCCTAGTAAGTCGCCTCCCGCAGATGGCGGGCGACCAGAGAGTGCTCTGACAGGCACGCTATTCAAAGTCAACGGTCCCGGAGCTGATAACACAAACTTATCGATGCAAGTGCCGGCGGCCGACGGCAAGATGAGATTCTGGAGAAATACCAGTCTTGCGGGCTTAGCTCCCAATCAGGTGGCGACGCTGCCACCTGGGACGCTGGGTTACGAGTGGGACATCGAGCCGGACAATCTGGTTCGTCCAGCGGGGCTGTTTCATCTCTCGAGTGCAACTTACAATCTGACCACCGATTACCTCTTGGATTTCGGTGTTACTTATGGGGCGGGCACCGCCACGCATCATTTGAGCATGTATCGCGCGCCCAGCGGAGCGCTGGTGTTCGGAGCGGGCAGTGTGCAGTGGGCGTGGGGATTGGACAGCAATCACGACGGCTCTATTAATCCGGCCCCGAATCCGGACATGCAGCAGGCGACGGTGAATCTGCTGGCGGACATGGGCGTGCAGCCAGCGACGTTGCAAGCGGGCCTGCAGCCTGCCACTCAATCAGCAGACGCCGTTCCGCCTGTCTCCACCATTACCGCGCCTGCTGCCGGGGTCACTGTGAAGGCTGGAGCGGGCGTTTCCGTCACGGGAACTGCGACGGATTTTGGTGGGGGAGTCGTCGGTGGGGTGGAGGTCTCGGTCGACGGAGGCCAGACCTGGCATGCCGCGATCGGGCGCGAGAACTGGACCTTCTTCTGGACGCCGAGTGTGGTTGGCACAGCCGCTTTGATGAGCCGGGCTGTGGATGACAGCGGCAATCTGGAGAATCCTCAAACCAGTGGCGGCAACCCACCCGGGGGCGTACAAGTTACAGTGAATCCCCAAGTGTGCCCGTGCTCGATATGGAATCCCTCGGCTGCGCCATCCCTGGTCGATAGTGGAGACGGCAATTCAGTGGAATTAGGGGTTAAGTTCCGGAGCGACAGCGACGGAGTGATCACCGGACTGCGCTTTTACAAAGCAAGCACGAATACGGGGACGCACGTTGGCCACTTGTGGACGAGCAGTGGCGCGTTGTTAGCGACGGCGACCTTCGCCGGGGAAAGCGGGTCGGGATGGCAACAGGTACAATTCGCCACCCCAGTTCTGGTGAGCCCCAACACGACCTACGTTGCTTCCTACTTCGCCCCGTCCGGGCACTACTCGGCGGACCTCGGGTATTTCCCGAGCGCGGGTGTCGACAATCCTCCGGTGCACGCGCTGTCGGACGGCGTCTCCGGTCACAACGGTGTCTTCTTCTATACCACCGCCCCGGGGGGCTTCCCCAGCAACAGCTATAACGCCGCGAATTACTGGGTGGATGTGGTTTTTGTGAGCGGGGCAACCTTTAATATCGCCGGGACACTTAGCGGCGTCGGCGGAGCCGGAGCCACCGTAAACCTTACCGGAAATGCGGGCGTCGGCACGACAGCCGATTCCGGCGGGAACTACAGTTTCGGGGGCCTGGTGAATGGGACCTATACCGTTACGCCGAGCAATCTGGGTGTTCTCTTCACTCCCGCGGGTCAGACCGTCACTGTGAATGGTCAGTCTCTGAATAGCGTCAATTTCACTGCGGTTGTAACTAGCCCGCTGAGCATCTCGGGAACGATAAGTGGCGGTCCAGGCACGAGTGTCTCGCTGACCGGAGCGGCGTCATTGACGGCTGCCACGGATGCCCAGGGGAACTATAGCTTCAATGGGCTCATCTCGGGTTCTTATTTGGTAACGCCCAGCCAGGCTGGCTACGTATTCGCCCCCAACGATCAGTCGGTGACGTTGACCGGCGTAAGTATTTCCGGGGTGAACTTTACGGCGCAGGCGTGTCCCTGCGCCACGATATGGCCGCCGACTGCCACGCCGAGCCTCATTGATGGTGGAGATGGCAACTCCGTCAACTTAGGAGTGAAGTTCCGCGCTGATGCGGACGGATACATCGTCGGTTTGCGATTCTATAAGGCGGCCCTCAACACGGGAACTCACATAGGAACGCTGTGGACGAATACGGGCGCACTATTAGCCACGGCCACGTTCACAGCCGAGTCACCAACTGGGTGGCAACAGGTGCTGTTCAGCGCGCCGGTTGCAGTCAGCGCGAACACGACCTATGCCGCTTCCTATCTTGCGCCAGCCGGACACTACTCTGCCGACCTGAACTTTTTTAATGCGAATGGAGTCGATAGTCCGCCGCTGCATGCACTGGCCAATGGTGTGGACGGACCTAACGGGGTATTTCTGTACTCCTCAACGACGGCATTCCCCAATCAGAGCTTCCAATCCGCCAATTACTGGGTGGACGTAATCTACGGCGCGCAGACGTTCAGAGTCGCAGGTACGATCAGCGGCTCCGGAGGAGCCAGCGCAACCGTCAGTCTGACGGGAGCCTCCACAGCCAGCACAATGGCGGATGGCGCGGGCAATTACAGCTTCAGCGGACTCGTCAACGGTTCCTACACGGTGACGCCAAGCCAAGCGGGTTATGTTTTCACGCCAGCCAGTCAGGGAGTTACAGTCAGCGGAGCGAATGGGACGGCGAACTTCGCCTCCGCAGGGAGGACTCTGAGCGCTATCAGCCTGAGCCCAGTCTTGGTATTGGGCGGGGTTTCGTCAACCGGCACGGTGACCTTGAACGGGCCGGCTCCAGCTGGCGGAGCAGTCGTCACCCTGTCGAGCAGCAATGCAGCGGTGGCCCAGGTGCTGGCAAACGTGACGGTGGCGGCGAACGCTACGACTGCCACTTTCACCGTGACCACCAGCCCGGTGGCCGCGAAGAGCTCAGCGACGATCTCGGCGGCGTACGGCGCGACAAAAGCAGTGATCTTGACAGTGAACGCGGCGAAGTTGAGCAATACGAAGCTAAGCCTCACCTCGGTGATTGGCGGCTCCTTCCCAACCGGCACGGTGACCTTGAACGGGCCGGCCCCGGCGGGTGGAGCAGTCGTCACCCTGTCGAGCAGCAATGCAGCGGTGGCCCAGGTGCTGGCAAACGTGACGGTGGCACCGGACACAACCACTGCCACATTTACGGTGACTACAAACGCAGTCGCCTCAAACACCTCTGTAACGATTACAGGGACTCTTGGTGCTTCTTCCCACACAGCTACGTTGACGGTTAAGGCTCCTGTGGTTAGCTCCCTGACACTAAGTCCGACAACAGTCCAGGGACTCTCGCCTTCTGCGGGTACGGTGACCCTCTCCGGGCCAGCTCCGGCGGCTGGCGCGGTGGTAACACTTTCCAGCAATTTAACGTCAATTGCAAAGCCACCCGCCAGCGTGATGGTACCGGCAGGCAGTACCAACGCCACCTTTACTGTAACTACAAAAACAGTAACTGCCTCAACTTCGGTAAATATCGCTGCCACAAAAGGCGTCACTTCGAGAGCTACCCTGATCGTGACACCATGAGTTCAAGCAAGCAAAGTTGCATTATGAGTCTGTTTCTAGCGAGGGCTAACAAGGCGAAACGTCACATTTTTGTATTCGTTTCGCTGTTGCTGTCGTCTCTGTATGCTCACGCCTCAGTTGCGATTGACGCTAACGTTTCAACTGATCGAGTGTCTGCGAGTGCTACAGTAGCGACTCCCGCATTCTCGACGAGTACTGGCAATGAGCTGCTGCTCGCATTTGTTGCGACCGATTATCGATCGGGTGCAAACACCAGCGTAAAAAGTATTGCGGGCGGCGGATTGACTTGGGTGTTGGTGGTCCGAACCAACCGGCAGAGTGGTACCTCTGAGGTCTGGCGCGCTTTCGCCACGAACACGCTCAGCAATATCGCGGTCACAGCCACCTTGTCCCAGAGTGTGGTTTCATCCATCACAGTGGTGAGCTTCACCGGCGTGAATGTTTCGGGGACAAACGGCTCCGGGTCGATTGGCGCGACTGGAAGCCAGAGTGCTGGTTCCGGGGCCCCAACTGCCACTCTGGTTACGAACGGGAGTAATTCATGGGTGATGGGCGTAGGGAACGATTTCGACAACGCGATAGCGCGGACTCCCGGTGCGGGGCAGACCATGGTGCATCAGTCTCTAAGTTCGACCGGAGATACCTATTGGGTTCAGATGATCGCAGGCGCCGTTGCGGCCAGCGGCACTCTAGTCACGATCAATGACACAGTGCCAACAACAGATCAATATAACCTGAGTATCGTGGAAGTTCTGGCGGCATCTGGGGTTCCGACGTGGAGCATTTCGGGGACGATCAGCGGTGGAGCAGGTTCGACAGTGGCGCTAAGCGGCACGGCTACTGCGACGACTACGGCGGATGCGACAGGGAGCTATAACTTCACGGGTTTGGCGAACGGCAATTACACGGTAACGCCGAGTAAGAGCGGTTTCACGATAAGTCCCACGAATGAGGTAGTCACTGTCAGCGGAGCTAAGGTCACTGGAGTGAACTTCACGGCCACGGCAGTCACCTGGAGCATTTCGGGCACGATTAACGGTGGAGCAGGCTCGACAGTGGCGCTAAGCGGCGCTGCTACTGCGACGACCACGGCGGATGCGGCAGGGAGCTATAACTTCACGAGTTTGGCGAACGGCAACTACACCGTAAAGCCGAGCAAGAGTGGTTCCACGATGAGCCCGGCGAATCAGGCGGTCACTGTCATCGGAGCTAGTGTTACTGGAGTGAATTTCACGGCCACGGCGGGCACCTGGAGTATTTCAGGGACGATTAGTGGTGGGGCGAGTTCGACGGTAACTCTGAGCGGCGCGGCTAGTGCAACGACTGCGGCGGATGCGGCAGGGAGCTATAACTTCACGGGTTTGGCGAACGGCAACTACACCGTAACGCCGAGCAAGAGTGGTTCCACGATGAGTCCGGCGAATCAGGCAGTGATCGTCAGTGGAGCCAACGTCGCTGGAGTCAACTTTACCGCAGTGGCACAGACGTGGGCTATGACCGGGTCTATCACGCCAGTAACTATCGGCATGGGCTCCACGGTTACACTCAGTCAGAACGGAAACACCATCTCGACTGCCACGGTCGGGAGCAATGGTGGCTATGCCTTCAGCAACGTGGCCAATGGGAACTACCTCATCACGCCAGCGAAATCAGGGGTCAGTTTCACGCCCAACACGCAGAACGTGACGGTCAACAGCGGCTCAGTTACGGTCCCGGCATTCACTGCGGCGCAAACCTCCGCCATCACGCTCATCCAAAAGAACGTGAACGGGAATGAAAGCACAATCACCAGTATTTCTGCGAGCTTCCCCACAAACAACACGGCAGGAAATTTCGTTATTGTGACGGGAACCGCGGCCCGGCCGGCAGGAACTCTAATTATATCGGACACCGCGGGCAATACCTATGCGCCCGCAATGAATTCGGTGACAGACTCTGTCCAAGACGTGACTGCATACATCTGGTATGTCCCGAGTTGCAAAGGTGGCGCGAACACGGTGACGCTGACGCCAGCGACGCCAGCGGCGCTGGAGATCCACGTTTCGGAGTGGAGCGGGCTGGCCACTACGTCGCCAGTTGACCAGACAGCTTCCGCAACAGGCAGCGGTACCACTGCCTCCAGCGGCGCGGCAATCACGACCCTTAACGGAGAGTTGATCTTCGGGTACACGTTCCTATTCAATACAGCGACCGCCGGCACCGGTTTTACCCCCATTTCCCTCGTCAATGGCGATCTTGATGAATACCAGGTGCAAAGCACAGCGGGGAGCATCGCCACGACTTTCACGCAAACAAGCGGTACATGGTTTGCGCTGATGGCAACGTTTAAGCCGGCGGGGGGTAGCTCGGGAGGCGCATATAGCATCTCCGGAACGGTGAGCCCGGCTGGATCCGGTTATTCACTGGCTTTGACCGGGGCAGCTACGGCAAACACCACGACGAATTCTTCCGGTAGTTTCTCGTTCGGCGGACTCGCTTCCGGCAGCTACACGGTGACGCCCAGTCAAGCAGGCTTCACGTTCATGCCCACATACCAGAACGTGACGGTCAGCACGGGTAGCGTGTCTGGGATCAATTTCGCGGCGCAGCCGATCTCTACGAGCACGCTTGCCATTGACGCCAATGTGTCAAAGGACAATGTGACGGCGGCGAGCACGATCACAACCCCCGCGTTCTCCACGACTTCGGGGAACGAACTCCTGCTGGCGCTTGTAGCGACAGATGCGAAGTCGGCGAACATGACAGTAACTTCTGTGACGGGGTCAGGACCGACTTGGAGCCTGGTCAAGCGCACGAACGCAAACGGGGGCACCAGCGAGATCTGGCAGGCATTTGCCACGAGCTCCTTGAGCAACGTGTCTGTTACTGCCAATTTGTCTCAGAGTGTGGTCGGCGCCATGACTGTGCTGAGCTTCTCCGGGGCCAACCCCTTGCAACCGATCGGCGCCACGGGCAGCGGGAGCGCAGCTTCGGGAGCCCCCACGGCTTCCCTCACCACCACCCAATACAACTCGTGGGTCCTTGGGGTCGGAAACGATTTTGACAACGCGATTGCCAGAACCGTTCCTGTCAACCAGACGCTGATCCACCAAAACCTTTCGCCAAGCGGGGACACTTACTGGGTGCAAAGGTTGTCGAACCCGGTAGCTGCCAGTGGGACGAGCGTAACTATCAACGATACGGCACCGACAGGCGATCGATACAACATGAGCATCGTCGAAGTTCTGGCGTCTTCCAGCATTGTGGATACCACGCCGCCAGCAGTCTCTATGATGTCGCCGGCTGTTGGCGCAACCGTGGCAAGCCTGGCGACGGTTTCTGCGATTGCTTCCGACGACACTTCTGTTGTCGGCGTACAGTTCTTGTTGGATGGGGCTCCGCTCGGAAGCGAGATTACCTCGGCGCCTTATTCCATGATTTGGAACAGCGCAACCGCAACGGCTGGTCCACATACGCTAGCGGCCCTTGCCCGGGACAGCGTCGGGCTGACGACTACGTCGAGTCCGGTCGCGGTTACGGTGGACAACTCCGGCGCACCCGCAGTCGTGGGTAGCTGGACTTCGCCGATAAGCCTGCCAGTCGTTGCGGTCAACCTGATCCTGTTGCAGAACAACCGAGTGATGTTCTATCAGGATGGTCCAACGGCAACGCTTTGGGACTACGTTCAGAACACCTTAACCAGTGTTCCCACGTCGATAGACATTTTCTGCTCCGGACATGCTCTGCTGCCGGATGGCCGAATTCTTGTAGTGGGAGGTTTTGGCGGGGGCAGTAGCAGCTTTGGCATTGCCAACGCGGAGATCTTCGATCCCACAGCGGGGACCTGGACACCCGTGCCCAACATGACTTACAAGCGCTGGTATCCCAATGCGACCACGCTGCCGGACGGCCGGATTCTCGTGGTTGCGGGGTGGCAGACGAGTGCGCACAGCAACGCCGGAATCTCAGAAATATATGATCCGGTGACGAACGGCTGGACGCAGCTGACCAACGCCAACAATCCGTTCGAGACCTATCCCTTCATTTACGTGTTGCCGGATGGGCGGGTAATCCACATTGGGGGCAGCGAGTTCGCCACCGACACGGACATCCTGGACCTCACCACGAATAGCTGGTCCGTTGTTGACCCGAACATTGTCGACGGTGGCAGCGCCACTATGTACAGCCCCAGCAAATTCGTGAAAGCCGGGAGTGCCGCCGACAGCCAGGAGGTGGGACCGTCCTCCAACACGACTTTCGTGCTGGATATGACAAAGCCCGCGCCGACCTGGCATCAGACGCCGTCTATGGCTTACCCTCGAACTTTTTTCAATCTGACAATGCTGCCGGATGGCAGCGTTTTGGCAACCGGTGGAGAGACGGACAAAGATGGAGGCAACATTGCCAATGCTGTGTATGCAGCCGAACTTTGGTCGCCGCAGACGCAGACCTGGTCGACGATGTCCTCCATGCACACGCCGCGGGAGTATCACGGAACGGCGTTACTCTTGCCGGACGGACGCGTCCTAGTTTCAGGCATGGGTGCTGATTTCGGCAAAGTGCCTGACCAGAAGAGCGCCGAACTTTATTCCCCGCCCTATCTGTTCAAGGGAGCCCGACCGACGATTAGCCAAGCTCCCAGCCAGATCCATTACGGCTCGAGTTTCTTTGTGGGCACGCCCGACGCTGGGACCGCAGCCACTGTCACTCTAATCCGGACGGGAGCTGTTACGCACTTTTTCGACCAGAATGAGCGGTTCGTGCCGCTGAGCTTCACGCAGACTAGCGGCGGGCTTACGGTCACAGTGCCCGCGAACGCCAATCTCGCTCCGCCGGGCTATTACATGTTGTTCATCGTGAATAGTGCTGGCGTGCCGTCGATTGCGCCTTTTGTCCAGGTGAATTAGGGGGAGAATGTGAGACTACTGTCTCGCGTAATTGCGATGATTGGCTTGTCGCTTACGCTTTCCCCTGCGCAGGAGTTTCGCCTGGGTGCTCCAGTCTCCGACTTCATCGTCAGCGACATGAACGGCAGCCTGGTGCACTACAGTGCGTTGAAGGGCAACGTGACGGTTGTGATCTTTTTTTCCACTCGTTGCCCGATTTCGAATTCCTTCAACTATCGCCGGAACAAGCTCTATAACGATTTCAAGAATCGCGTGAAGTTCATCGTTATCGACTCGAACTCCAACGAATCGCTGGCTGAAGAGAAAGAGTATGCCCGCGCGGTGGAGTTTGACTTCCCGGTTTACCGGGATACGAATAACGTCGTGGCGGATCGTTTTGGCGCGCTCGCCACTACGGATACCTTTGTAGTGGATGCGTCCGGCAACCTTCGATACCACGGCTATCTGGAAGATTCCCCCAACCCGACCCGCGCAAAGCACCCAGCCCTCCGACTGGCTATCGAGGAAGTACTGGAGGGTCGCCCGGTGGCCACGCCTGAGACCAATCCCATTGGTTGCAGTATCCGCCACGCCAAGCCCTAGTTCGTGCACGCCGAAGTTCGTGCACACGGATGCTGTAGCACCACTTTCCCGACATACGCATAAATACCCTTAGATGAAACGTTCCCTTCTCCGATTGATTCTCGCTTTGTTCTGTTTAGTTCCATCGGCCTGCTGTGCTGATCCACTTGCTCGACTGGTGACCATCTACCGCGACAATCTAGGCGTTCCTCACATTGTGGGCGAAACCGAGCAGGCTGCTTTTTTAGCTATGGATATGCCCAGGCTCAGGACCACCTTGAACGCCTGATGCTCCAATACCGGGCTGGCCAAGGACGTCTTGCGGAAGTCCTTGGGAATCCGGCCCTTGGCGATAAGATGGTGCAATTCACCGAGCACGATTACCGCTGGGGCGGGGACTACTTGCAGCGCCTAATCCGTGCCAAGCGCGCTGCTGTCGAGAACCGTGACAGCATCGATCCGAACTACCTGGTCTTATCCGCTTTTGTCCGGGGCGTAGCTGCGATTTCGCGGCTGAAGATCTAAGGGATACTGGCCTGTGTCTCATTCGACGGAATGCTTTCGTGTCCAGCTTGATCTACCGCTTTCACTATGTAGGAGTAGGTACGCTCGCTCATTAACAGACGATCCTCATATCGCGGTTCTGGAACGCCGGAGGCCAGCAAGACGTACGGCCCGCCGGGAGTCGTGCTGCGATACACGTTGTAGCCCACAACCGTGACTCCCGGCACAGATGCGGATGGCTTCCAGGTGAGCGTTACGCTGTGCGGCGGGCTTTTGTGGCAACTCACCAGCCCGACCGATAGCAGAGCAACAACTAGTGCCAGCAGCTTCCTCCGCTTCCCCTGAATGACTGGCATCTGTGCCTAGAGCTTCCCGTTTCTTTGCCTCAGTATCCCCAAAAACACTACTGAAGTTAACATAGAAACTGGGTCTTCCGTAGGTCATCAGAATTCATCAAAAGCTTCGCCCGCAAGGATACTCGCGCCGATTTCAAAGCACGCCCCACGACTCAATGAGTCTGGGGCGTTTTTGTTGTTTCGATGTCCGCTCGGATTTGCTTACGGCGTTGGGATTATGGCTGCCGCAATGTTTGAGTACGTGCTCTCGACATTGCTTGCATCCACCGCAGTCGCCGCATAGTCGTAAGCCTGGCCGGCTGTTACAGAATTATCCGTGTAATTGGTGCTAGCGACGCCGGAGCTGATCTGCGTGTAATTCGAGGCCGTAGCAAACTTGCGGTAGATGTTGTAGCTGGCAGCGCCCGAAGATGCATTCCATGTGAGGTCGACCGAGTGCGGCGGAGGAAGCGTGCCGGTGCCGGTCAGGGACTGCACAGCAGGCGAGTTCGAAGCATTGCTGGCAAATGTCAGAGCTGCAGTCGCTATGCCGCTCGCGCTGGGGGTGAAAGTTACGGTAAAGGGAACGCTTTGGCCGGCTGCGATCGTGTTCGGGAGCGTGATGCCGGAAAGTGCGAATTCGCTGCTGTTGCTGCTGCCGGAAGAAACCGTTACTGAGGCCCCGGTGGCGGTCAACAAACCGCCCAAGGCCGAGTTGTTTCCAACAAGGACACTGCCAAAGTCGAGTGTGGACGGCGATACGGAGAGCTGTCCGGCTGCGGTTCCGGTTCCCGACAGAGGAACACTCAGCGGCGAGTTTGAGGCATCGGAGACGATCGAGAGAGTCCCGCTGGTAGCACCCGAAGCAGCCGGCGTGAATGTGGCAGTGAAGCTGAGGTTATGACCTGGCAACAGCGTGGTGGGCAGCGTCAGTCCTGCGATCGAGAAGGCCGCACCGGTCAGGTTGGCTTGCGTGATGGTGACAGAGGAGCCGCCAGTATTGCTCAAAGTTTCAACCAGGCTGGCGCTATTGCCAACTTGAACGTTGCCGAAGGCGAGGCTGGAGGGACTTGGGCTCAGCGCGCCCAGGGCCACGCCTGTCGCCGACAACGGAATG
>JANXUC010000160.1 GCA_025352065.1 Acidobacteriaceae bacterium
CGGAACAAATTCGGCTTCTTCACCGCCCCCGTTCGGAGTCGGTCAACGATGTCGTCTGGACCCATGACGATGTGCCCCTCCTAGATGAGCCGTGACCCCACTGATCGCGGCGCAGATGGTAGCCAATCTCGAGTTCCCCCACTCCATCCGCCAGTTGCACGGTTGCCCACAATCCCCGATAAGCTCTCCGGTTGATTTCAGCAGCATCGCCCACAGCCCGTGACCATTCTGAGCGTAACGACGCCGATTGCGCGCAATCCATTCCTCCACGCCCGCGCGGTCATACGCAGACGGGTAGTGGCGCATGGTCTCGGCATCGGAAATCACCAGCGCCAGGGCACCCGCATCTTCGGGAACAAATTCACGCAGGTACAGGCGAGGCGTCTCGAGAATGATTTTGCCGGATATCATGCCTAAATTTGTCCTTCCGAGCCTAGCGAGGAATCCCTGTCCCGGCAAGAGGCTCGGCGGCAGCGCGCCTGTCACCACGCAAGCTTCTATAATCTTTTGCTATGGCTCGGGCTGGCAAAGAGGGCGCAATAAAAGAAATCGAAAAGAAGGTAGAGGCGCTGCGGGACACGATCCGCTACCACGAGCACAGCTATTACGTGCTCGACGATCCCGAAATCACAGATGCGGAATTTGACCGCCTGGTCAACGAACTGAAGAAGATCGAGGCAGAGCACCCGGAACTCGTCACGCCAAACTCTCCTACGCAGCGCATTGGAGGCAAGCCGCGCGAAGGCTTCGTCAAGGTCCGGCATTCTTCGCCCATGCTGTCCCTCGACAACGTTTACAACGAAGAAGAACTGCGCGACTGGGAGCGCCGCGTGCTGGAACTCAGCGGGCGTAGCGAAGTTGACTATGTTTGCGAATTGAAGCTCGACGGCATGTCGCTCGCGCTGCGCTACGAAGACGGCACAGTGCAGCGAGGCATCACGCGTGGCGACGGCTCCATTGGCGAGGACGTCACGCTGAACGTGCGCACGGTCCGCACGGTCCCTCTGGAAATCGATGCCGCTGTCGTCAAGAAAGCCGGGCTGCCCGCAACCTTCGAAGTCCGAGGTGAGTTACTGATGCCCCTGACGGCGTTCCGTAAAATGAACGAAGAACGCGAGCGCGACGGGCTGCAGATTTTTGCCAATCCCCGCAACGTCGCCGCCGGAACCGTCCGCCAACTGGATTCCAGCGTGACCGCGCAACGACGGCTCGACTACTTCGCTTATCAGTTACTGAAGGATGGCCGCACACATTTCGACCTCCACTCGAAAGCTCTTGCGGCCTTGCAGGCTGCGGGCTTCAAGGTTAATCCCAATCACAAGCTGGCTAAGAGTATCGAGGAAGTTCTGAAGTTTATTCAGCACTGGGAAGAACGTCGCGACAGCCTGCCGTATGAAATCGACGGCATCGTTATCAAGGTCAACCGCATCGCCCTACAGGACGAACTCGGCTTCACCGGAAAAGCTCCGCGCTGGGCGATTGCGTATAAATTCGCTGCTCGCGGCGGCATCACGCAGATTGAAGACGTGCTCATCACGGTAGGCCGCACTGGCAAGCTCACGCCAACCGCTAGGTTGAAGCCTGTCCCAATCGGCGGCACCACGGTAAGCCGCGCCACTTTGCACAATATGGATTTCATCGAACGCCTGGGCGTCAAGATTGGCGACTGGGTCGAAGTCGAACGTGGCGGTGACGTGATCCCCAAAGTCACTCGCGTGATGGACGACAAAGATCATCCTCGCGGGGGAAAAGTTTTCGAAATGCCTGAAAGGTGCCCTGAATGTGGCGGCCATATCGTCCGCACCGAAGGCGAAGCCGACCATCGCTGCGTCAACGCGAACTGCCCTGCCAAGCTGCGCGAAAGCATTCTACATTTCGCCTCCCGCCAAGTGATGAACATCGAAGGCATGGGCGACGTGATGGTGAATCAGCTGACGGATCGTGGCCTGGTCAAGAGCGTGGCGGACATTTATGACCTCACGCAAGAAAAACTGCTGACGCTTGATCGCATGGGCGAAAAATCCGCGAAAAACGTGCTCGCCGAAATTGAAGGCTCCAAAAAGCTGCCACTCGAGCGCGTGATCTTTGGATTAGGCATCCGCTTCGTCGGCGAACGCACGGCTGAATTTCTCGCCGAACACTTCGGATCCATGGACGCGCTCATGCAAGCAACTCTCGAACAACTCCAGGAAGTCAACGAAGTCGGCCCGCGCATCGGACAAAGCATCGTCGAGTTTTTCCAGGAACCGAAGAACTGTGAACTCGTCGAACGCCTTCGAAAAGCCGGACTCACCTTGACGGGCGCCAAAAAAGAACGCGGCACCCAGCTCGCCGGAAAGACGTTTGTGCTTACTGGCACCCTTGTTCGACATACCCGCGACGGGGCTAAGAAGCTCATTGAGGATGCGGGCGGCAAAGTCTCCGGATCCGTCAGCAAAAAAACTGACTACGTTGTGGCTGGCACTGAAGCTGGTTCCAAGCTGGACAAAGCGAAAGAACTCGGTGTGGCCGTCATCGACGAAGAACAAATGGAAGAACTTGTCGGAGCGAAGAGTTGACCAAGTCAATCAATGCTTTTGCTGTCTCCAAAATCACCCGTCGCGATCTGATCGACTCTGCCATTAAGCTCGGGCTCGCCTCCTCCACTCTGGGCCTTTCAACGGCTCTGCTTTCGTGCGGAGGTTCCTCGGGCTCCGTTGTAACCCCGCCGCCGCCCCCCATCACCGATGATGAATTTCTGGATCAAACCGAGCGCGCCGCGTTCCAATTCTTCTGGGAGCAAGCCAGCGCCACCAGCGGCTTGATAAAAGATCGCGCCTTCGCCATCGGCGGCAACGACAATCGACCCGTGGCCAGCATCGCCTCCACCGGATTCGGGCTGACTGCGCTCTGCATCGGCCACAAACGAGGTTACGGCGACGCAGCGCAAATTCAGGCTCGCGTCACCACCACGCTCAACTTCCTGCTGAACCTCACCCATGTGAACGGCTTCTTCTATCACTTCCTGGACCTGGACACCGGAGCGCGAGTTTGGAGCAGCGAAGTCTCTTCCATCGATACTTCCATCCTGCTCTGCGGCGTCCTCACCTGCCGGCAGTATTTCCAGGATGCGAACATTCAAAGCTTGGCCACCCAGATCTACCAGCGCGTAAACTGGCCATGGATGCTGAACGGTGGACCAACATTCTCCATGGGCTGGACGCCGGAAAACGGATTCATCCCAACCAACTGGGACACCTACAGTGAACTGATGATGATCTACCTGCTCGCCATCGGCTCCGCCGCTAATCCAGTGGCGGCGGCAACCTGGGATGCCTTCGCCCGTCCCAGCCTCACCTATCAAGGCCTTACGTACATTACAAACACAGGCGCTCCATTATTTATCCATCAGTATTCCCACGCCTGGTTTAATTTCCGCAACAAGAACGACAACTACGCAAACTACTTCAATAATTCCGTTACGGCAACAGCCGCACACAAGCTTTTCTGTCTGTCTCTAAGCTCGCAGTTTGCCGACTATCGGACGAGCTTGTGGGGTATGACGGCTTCCGACTCGGTCAATGGCTATACGGTGTGGGGAGGTCCGCCGGCTATGGGTCCGATTGATGGCAGCATCGTGCCCTGCGCCACTGGCGGCTCCTTGCCGTTCGCACCAACCGACTGCATAGCGGTGCTGCGCAATATTCGAGCCACATATCCCAAAGCTTGGCAGCGCTACGGTTTCGTGGATGCCTTCAATCCACTCACCGGGTGGTACGACGCGGACGTAATCGGAATCGATCTCGGCATTGCCATGCTGATGGCGGAAAACCAGCGCACGAGATTCGTCTGGAACACGTTCATGGCGAACCCGGAAGCGCAGAACGCATTCCAGGCAGTACATCTCCTGTAGCGCCCCGACCAACCAAGAACGAACCAGACTCGGCGCTGGACAAAGCGGAAGGGCCCGCGTAGAAATTATCAGAGCGTGCTTCATAAATGCTTTTGGGTAGCGCACGACTTCAGTCGTGCCGCTAGACCCGCCTGGAACATGGGCTTTAGCCCCTGAGGTAAGAGTAGAACTGTGGGGGAAGTATTTATAAAACGCGCTCTAGGAAAGAACAACTTAGAACATCGACCACGGAAGTCGCAAGCCCCCTGCAAGGAGTGTCCCGATATGCGCAATCTTCAAGCCTTGAAATTCGTTGTGTGTGGGTTGGCGACGGTATTCCTTGCAGATTGCGGCGGTGGCAGTTCCGGTGGCGCGTTCACCCTGACCATTAGCCCGAAGAATGCAGCCGTAGTCGTCACCACCCAGACACAGCAATTCACGGCCATCGTCGCGGGCGGGCCGAGCAGTCTCGCGTGGAGTGTGGACGGAGTCATTGGCGGCAACGCAGCTACCGGCACGATTAGTACGGGTGGTCTATACACGCCACCAGCCGTCGCCGGAACGCATACCGTGACCGCCACCAGCACCGCGAGTTCCGGAGGCGCGAATCCTCCACAAAAAGCTGCCTCCGCAGCGGTCGCCGTCACCGACCTTCCCGGAGTCTTCACTCACCACAACAACGTCGCGCGCGATGGCACGAACACCCAAGAGTTTGCACTGACCCCGACGGTCGTAAACCAAAACTCGTTCGGAAAGTTATTCTCCTGCCCCGTGGATGGCGCAGTGTACACGCAACCGCTTTGGGTTCCAGCTCTGACCATCGGAGGCACGCTCCACAACGTCATTTTTGTAGCGACGCAGCACGATAGCGCCTACGCCTTCGACGCCGACGCCAAGCCCTGTAGTCAATTGTGGAAGAGGAGTTTTATTCCAGTTACGGAAATGCCAGTCCCCACCGCCGACGTAGGCGCAGGCTATGGAGACATCCAGCCCGAGATCGGCGTCACAGGTACTCCTGTAATTGATCCGGCATCGAACACAATGTACTTGATTGCCAAATCCGAGGGACCCATCGGGACGTTCCAGCAACGCCTGCATGCTCTGGACCTAGCGACAGGCAATGAAAAACCGGGCGGCCCCGTCGTTGTTTCAGCTTCTGTCCCTGGAACGGGCGACGGTTCCGTCGGCGGCATCGTGTCTTTCAATCCCCAGCAGGAACACGAGAGGTCTGGACTGGCCCTGTCTAATGGAGTGCTCTACACCACCTGGGCTTCCCATGAAGACAGCGACCCTTACCACGGCTGGATCATCGGATATGACGCAACCACGCTGGCGCAAGTCAGCGTCTACAACTCGACGGCCAATGGTTCTCGCGGTGGCATCTGGATGGCAGGCGCTCCGCCAGCCTTCGATAGCGCCGGTTATTTGTACGCCTCTACTGGGAACGGTACTTTCGATGCCAATCAAGTCGCGCCCAACGACCTCGGCGACACCATCCTCAAGCTTGACCCATCCGCTGGTCTGACTTTGAACTCCTGGTTTACGCCCTTCGACCAAAGTCTTCTGGAAGGGTCAGATTTGGATCTCGGCTCCGGCGCCATCGTCGTGATGCCTGACCAAACGACCGGTCCGCATGCACATTTGCTGGTGATGTGCGGGAAGGAAGGACAAACCTACTTGCTCAACCGCGACACCCTGGGTAGATACTGCCCTGCCATCGGCATCGGCTGTTCTTTCGACACCAACGCTGTCCAGAGCTTTACAGCGTTCCAGTCCCAGGGCTCATTCTGGGGAACGCCGGCATTCTGGCAGAATCGCCTGTATTTGGGCGGCACCCAGGAGCCTCCCAACCCAGGAGATAAGCTGAAAGCCTTCGACTTCAATCCTGCGACAGGCCAGTTCAACCCGGTCGCCTCGTCTCAGTCCGCCACAGTTTACGGATACCCCGGCTCGACCCCCTCGGTCTCCTCACAAGGTGCCACTGGTGGCGTTGTATGGGACGCTGACATCAGCCAGTACGGTCCACCAGCCCCAAGCCCCGGCCCAGCCGTCCTGCACGCCTACGACGCCACCAACCTCGCCACAGAGCTCTGGAATAGCTCTCAGGCAGCCGCCAACCGGGATGTGGCAGGGAATGCCGTCAAATTCAGCGTCCCCACTGTGGCCAACGGGAAGGTCTATCTAGGCACGCGGTCCGAGGTGGACGTGTACGGCTTACTGCCCTAGCGGAACTACGAGTTGCCTGAAAACGCCGCCTTCATGCGCTCCCAAGTCGTATCCAGCGTCTCCGGCAGCACACGGGTCTCGCCCACCACGGTCATAAAGTTTGTATCCCCCGCCCAGCGTGGCAGTACGTGCATGTGGATGTGTCCAGCCACCCCTGCCCCCGCTGCTTTGCCGATATTCAGGCCTAAATTGATGCCGTCCGGGTTGTAAAGTTTGCGCAGCGCGGTCTCGACTCTCTGCGCTAAGTCCATCATTTCATGGGCCGCTGAGGTCGAAAGCTTCTGCAACTCATCCAAATGGGCGTAGGGGATCACCATCACGTGTCCCGCGTTGTAAGGAAAGGAGTTGAGGATGACGAAGCACTCCCGGCCTCGGTGCACGATGAAGTGTTTACGGTCGGCAGTCGCTTGCACCTCAGCGTCGGACGAGGTACTTTCCTGCAGGATCGCGCAAAACACGCAACCGGGTGTGGAATCAGCGCTTTTGACGTAGGCGTAGCGCCAAGGAGTCCAAAGGTAGTCCATAAAAAGCGAGATTAGCACAGCGTGCGTCCCGACCAGCGTGTCTGAACCTGACGCACGGCTGTGGAAACTGGGGACAACGTTCAAAAAATTGCAGGAATGTTAATATTTCTCCAATCGCAGCAAGGGTTTGACACTACTTGGAAGCGGTTGCTATAGTCAGAACAGTTCCCTTAGGAACGCGGACTTGCCCCGACGGTCCAGCCGCAGTTTTGTCCTGATCAAATCTCAAGGCTTTACGGCAGCAATCCGTCCCGAGTAATCCGTCCCTTTCCGCGCAGCATTGCGCGGTACCGCCGAGAGTCCCATGACCTTGTTCGACAACGACAGCCATAGCAACGAAACCACCGCCACCCTCACCGCACCCGAGGGCTCCCCCTTAACCGAAACCACCAGCCCCGTAGCTGAAACTCCACATGTGGAGCACGTAGCGGAAGCTGCTGCCGAAGTACCCGAGCCCGCGCAGACTGCTGCGCCGGTCGAGTCGAAGCCTGCGGAGCCGACAAAACCGGCTCAGGCTCGCCCTGCTGCCGTTACGCCGCACCACGTCGAGCTTCCCGCGCATGAAGAAGCTGCCGCCGAAGACTTTGCCACGGCTCTCGAGAACTACGAGAACCAGACGGCGGAGCCGGAAGCCGATGCTGACGCCGACCGCGTCATCAAGGGCACGGTGGTCAAGATCACGGCGACGCACGTGGTGGTGGATTTCGGAGCCAAGTCGGAAGGCGTTGTGCCGTTGGCTGACGCGCAGGATTTAACGGGGACCGTAACCTTCAAGCCTGGCGACGAAATCGCCGTGATGATCGACCGCAGCGCCAGCGCTGACGGCTCCATTGGCCTCTCGCACCAAAAAGCCAAACGGCTGGGCGCGTGGGACGACATCGAAAAAGCCTACAACGAGAAGAAGCCGATCGCGGCGACGGTCGTTGACCGCATCAAGGGCGGCGTAACGGTTGACATTTCCGGCGCTCGCGCTTTCCTGCCCGGTTCGCAAGTGGACGTGCGTCCTATTCACAACCTGGACGCGCTCAAGGGACAGACGTTCGACGTAGCCATCATCAAGCTGAACAAAAAGCGCGGCAACATCGTGGTTTCGCGCAAGCAGTTGCTGGAAGAAGAAATCAACGTTAAGCGCACGGAAACACTGGGACACCTGGAAGAGGGTTCGATCCTTACCGGCACCGTGAAAAACCTTACTGAATACGGTGCGTTCGTCGATCTCGGCGGGCTAGACGGCCTGCTGCACATTACCGATATGTCCTGGGGACGCCTGACGCATCCGAAAGATTTGGTTCACGTCGGCGATCACATTCAGGTGAAGGTTCTGAAGTTCGACAAAGAAAAGCAGCGCGTTTCGCTGGGCTTCAAGCAGCTTACGCCGGACCCGTGGCTGGATGCGGAACATCGCTACCCGGTGGGAGCGCACGTAAGCGGCCGCGTCATCAGCGTCACCGACTACGGCTCTTTTGTGGAATTGGAACAAGGCATTGAAGGCCTGGTCCACGTCAGCGAAATGACCTGGTCGAAGCGGATGAAGCATCCCTCGAAGCTGGTCAACGTCGGCGACACGGTGGAATGCATTGTCCTCAGCGTGCATCCAACGGAACGGCGCATCTCTCTTGGCATGAGGCAACTGCAGGCGAATCCCTGGGAATCGCTGCATGACAAGTACCCCGTCGGCGCAACGGTGGAAGGCCGCGTCCGCAACATGACGGACTTCGGCGTCTTCATCGAAATCGAAGAAGGCATCGATGGCCTGGTTCACGTCAGTAACCTGAGCTGGACCAAGCGCGTGAAACACCCTTCCGAGATCGTGAAGAAGGGCGACCGAGTGAAAGCCATTATTTTGGCAATTGAGCCGGACAAGCGCCGCCTGTCATTGGGCGTGAAGCAGTTACAGCCTGACGCCTGGGAAGTCTTCTTCCGCGACCACAAAATTGGTGATGTGCTGCACGGCAAAGTTGTGCGCGTAGCGACGTTCGGAGCGTTCGTCGACATCTCCGAAGGCATTGAAGGCCTGTGCCACAACTCGGAAGCGGCGGGTCCCGACGGAAAGCCGCTTACGCTGGAAGCCGGACAGGAATTCGACTTCAAGATTGTGAAGATGAATCAGGAAGAAAAGAAAGTCGGCCTAAGCATCCGCGCAGTCGGCGAAGAAGCCTCGCGCGCGGAAGTCGAAGCCTACAAGCAACCCGTAGCCAGCGCTGGTTCTGGTTCGACCATTGGGGATCTCATTTCTTGGAAGCGGGCTGGGAACGATCAGAGCTAGATTGAGGTTTGTGACTGTCTCTATTTTTCCGACGTACCGAGTGCAAGAACTGTACCGCGAAAGACCGATCTCATTGTCCGACGTTCATCGCCGGTGAGGTCTCTTTGAAGTAGAGTTCGGCACGTCCCGAGGAGCCGTCTGTCATATTCCATGGGGATGCCGGATGAAGTTTCCAGTGCGGCCTTCAGACGAGGAATATCCTCGGAGGCTGAGGGGGACAAGGTCTTCTGAACGGCCTCTTCCATTATCTGATCTATAGTTTTCTCCGATTTTGAAACGCTCGCTTTCGGCTGGGCTGTTACGGGCTTAACAAAGTCGACCGCAATTTTGGGTGGCCCAGAAGGTAAGACCCTTAGGAATTTGGATACATCTGCTTTTGCAATCTCGTGCACCGTATCGGCTTCTTGCCGGAGAGACGACGATTGCGAGACGCGGCTAGGCTCAAGACCGACCAAGTGAACGCGGACTCCGAAGGTCTGCGCAATTTGCACCGCTACACGTACATCGGAATCAGCCGTTACCACCGTAGCATCGCAAATGGACTGATTTCGGGCCAAGTCAATAAGGTCCGTTACGAGTAGAGAATCTACTTCCTTTTGCTCCCCGACGCTGTTGATTGAACCAAGCCTCAGTTTGACATCTTGCATGTTTGCAAGCGCAAGGTGATCGATGGTCGGGCCATTCCGCGCGCCATCGTACCAATAAATGCGCAGTAGAGGAACATCAGTGCTCTGACCTAGCGCCAGAGACTTTAGCTGCAAAATGATCTCAGCTTCGTCAAGCTTCAGTTGTGTCCGTGGAGTTTTGAGTCCGAGAAGGGATACTGAACCCTGGGCAAACACATACCCAGCGTCCACAAAAATTGCGTGGCGTTTCAATATGGCCGTCCTAAGTAAATGGGGCTCCCGCAGGAGCCCCTAAATAGTCCGGCGCGCACGGATATAAAACATAGGTGCTCACCGGAATCACTAGTGTATCGCACATACTTTCCGTATGTCCAGCAAATCATTCCTCAATGCCCCCCACCCTCTCGTAACCGCTGAAAGTACGTTCATGACAACAAGACGACCGTTATCACTCATAGATACGGCCCGCTAAATGAGCGATAACACCTGCATTTATCACTCACAATATGCCATAATATGAGCGATAATAGGCCAGCTATCGCTCATGACTTGGAATTGGCAGCAACCCGATTGGCCAAAGTTCACCTGGGATGGTGCGCGTCTGGCGCTGGCGGAAGAGCAGTTTCTTATCGGCGGCGGGGTCTTCGTGGGCGCGGTCAAACACCTACGGGACGCGGACCGCAATCAACTCACGATTGAGGCGATGAGCGCAGAGGCTCTGACCACGTCGGAGATTGAGGGCGAGATTCTGAATCGCGCGAGCGTCCAGTCCTCCATCCAAAAGCAGATGGGATTGGCAGTGGACCATCGACGTGTTGCGCCAGCGGAACAAGGTGTTTCGGAGATGATAGTCAGTCTGTATAAAACATTCTCCGCGCCGCTTTCCGAGATGATGCTATTTGAATGGCACGGAATGTTGATGAAGGGCAGGCGCGACCTCATAGAAGTGGGGACTTATCGCACGAGTGCGGAGCCAATGCAGGTCGTCTCGGGCGCGATTGACGCTCCGAAAATTCATTTTGAAGCGCCACCTTCCAACGAAGTGCCTTTCGAGATGGACGGGTTTATCGATTGGTTCAACCGAACGGCTCCGGGGGGCAGGGAACCGTTGCCGGCGATCACGAGAGCTGGTACCGCACATTTGTATTTTGAGTCGATTCATCCGTTTGAGGATGGCAACGGTCGCGTGGGGCGCGCGATTGCGGAAAAATCATTGGCGCAGAATCTTGGCCAGCCGACGCTGATTGCGCTGGCTGCGACGATTCTTGCCCGCCGCGCGAGTTATTACGCTGCGCTGGAGGCGGCCAACAAGCGCAATGAAATCTCGAAGTGGTTGGCATGGTTTGCGGGAGCAACGATTGAGGCGCAACGCCGAACCATGGCGCTGATTGAGTTCTTGATCGCCAAGACGAAACTATTCGACCGTCTGAGCGGCCAACTCAACGAGAGGCAGAAGAAAGCGTTGCTTCGTATGTTCGAAGAAGGGCCGGAGGGTTTCGAGGGCGGACTGAGTGCAGGCAAGTACAGCACGATTACCGGAGCCTCGCCTGCAACGGCAACGCGCGACCTGGCTGATCTGACGGAAAAATGTGCGCTGGTTCGGGAGGGCGAAAAAAAGGGTACGCGCTACGCCCTATGCGTTCCGTTAAAGCTGGTGCCACGCATTTCAGTAAGTGAGCACGGAGAATTGGTCGAGAGCTAGGCAAGCTCTGAATAAGTCCCGCACCCTATTACCTCGGCGGCTAAAGCCGCGGGATCTGGCGTCGTTTTTGCGGCGCTAAAGCGCCGCACTACCCAAAACTGAGCTTGTGCGAAGTTGCCCCAAGAAAGAGGTTTAGCAACCCGCCCCCTATCTCGCTTTCGCAAACCATTCCTCGAACCACTCCAGCGTGCGCAGGGTGTAGTCGCGGGCGTCGGCGGGTTTTATGAAGAGGTGGCCTTCGTTCGGATAGACGACCAGTTTTGTCGGGATGTTCTGATTCGATAACGCGTGCCACCACTCGACGGATTGTTCCATCGGCACTTCGCCGTCGCGGTCGCCTACCAGAATCAAGGTTGGAGTCTTCACGGCTTTCACCAAGTGCATAGGATCGCTCTTTTCGTAAACGGCGGGATCGTCATAGACGGACTTGCCGAAGAAGGGGATCATCCATTCGTCAATGTCGTTGAGGCCATAGTAACTTTGCCAGTTGGAGATGCCAGCGCCCGCTACGGCGGCTGCGAAGCGATGGGTTTGCGTGGTCGCCCACATGGCCATGTAGCCTCCATAGCTGTGGCCGCGAATGCCGATTCGTTTCGGGTCGATGGGATACTGTTTCGAAATCGCATCTATTCCCGTCATGATGTCGAGATAGTCGCCGCCGCCGAAATCTTTTACGTTGCCTTGCGTGAAGGCCTCTCCCTGACCGTAGCTGCCGCGCGGGTTGGGACAGAGAACGAAATATCCCATGGCGGATTCGGGGCCCATGACTTCTTCATCCCAGTGTGAGGTGCAGGCCCAGGAAGGACCTCCGTGTACGGTGACGACGAGGGGATAAGTCTTGCTGGGAACGTAGTCTTTCGGGAACATGAGCCAGCCTTGCACGCGTGTGGTGCCGTTGTTCCAATTCACGTTGCGAATTTCGCCCCACGCGGGCTTCAGGCTGGAGTTCAGATTCGTAAGTTGCTTCCAACTGCCAACGGGGCCAGCCCAGACTTCCGGCGCAGCGCTGGCGGACTGACGCACCATGGCCGTGACTGATCCATTGCTGGAAAACGCTGCGGCGGGAACCCAGGCATCGCTGACTGTGCCGGTCAGTTCTTCTCCGGACCAGAGTTTATGCGCGGCGCTTGCCTTGGAGTTCGGATCAGCACTCACTTCGGCGAAGCTGGAATTTCCACCTTCATTTTGGGCGAAAGCGATGCGGTCGGAGGAAGCCCACGCCAGCGCCGAGGGAGACGTTGTGCTATTGGGCGTGAGGTTTCGGGCGACGCCGCCGGCGGTCGAGATCACCTGGATTTCGCCGCCGGTTAGGCCAGCATCGCTCATCAATCCCTCAATGACGGCGACGTTCTTGCCATCGGGAGAGATGCGCGGATTGGCGAGCTGCCACTTTGGCCTATAAATTTCACGTATCTTACCATTCGCCGCGTTCACCATGTAGAGACGCGCGATCCACCAGTTGGCGTCGCCGTTGCCGTGCGCCAGGATTGCAGCCCAGGATTTTCCGTCCGGGGTCCAATCGTATTCGTAAACGTAAACATCAGGAGCCGTGACCTGCGTTAGATGGTCGTTGGCTAAATCAATGGTCGCAATGCGTTGCTCGAAAATCTTCTCGTCGATTTCTCCAGCGAGGGGTGTCATCGGCTGCAACGGACCTGCAACGCGCGGCATTCCTTCCATAAAAAGTACCGCAAGTTTCGAGCCGTCCGGGGCGAAGCGCGGATCTTGCGCGTAGCCTTTGAGTTCGGCATGTTTGGCTAGGGAACTTCCGTCGGCGTTTGCGATCCATACCTGGGCGGCGGGCACGTCGCCAGGAAGATCGGCGAGGAAGGCTATACGCTTCCCATCCGGAGACCAAGCCGCCTCCCGGAGCGGGAGACGGCCTTCGACGGCGATGGAGTGGGAAGAACCGCCATTCGCGGCGATGACCGCGAGCTCTCCATTGACGATGTATGCAACTTGCGTTCCATCGGGAGAAAGCGCTACGCGATCAATTTTCTTTGCATGCGGCATGGAGTCGACTGCCGCTGCGGCACGAGATGCTGTTCCATTTTGCGCAACAACTGAAGCGGTCAGGAAGACGAACGCGAGTGCGCAAGGGATCTTTGAGCGCCGGAAAGGTGAATTCTTGGGTGCAATCATATCGGGAGCAGTATAGCTTAGTAGGCCCTGCCTTCAGGGGCGAGATCAAGCAAAGCTGAGCCGGAAGGCCCAACAATTCCGTCAGAGGACTAAACGGTCGCCATCAAAGTCATGCACGAAGTGTCTTGAGGATGCTGTTGCAGCGCGCCCAAGAGCTTAGCGACTACATCGGCTGCACTGTAAGAATGCTGGCCCTCGGGAAGGAACTGCGGGATCGTTTTCAAGTCATCACCCGACGTGATCAAACCGACTTCGACGTGCTTGCCGACGCGGACCTGGGAGTGGCCAATATTGGCCAGTAGCGCGTTGCACAGGCATTTCCGGCCTGCTGTGTTTTCCGGTTTCCCGCCTTTGGAAACGTACACTGAGACGGGCTCTCCCGGACAACGGTAGTCAACTTCGCCGTCTTCGGTACGATAAGCCTCGCGCAAAAATCCCAAATCGCAGATGCGAGGCCTCGCAGCACAAATTTCGGGGTCGGACAACGTCCCTTCCAACTGCGCAACTTTGAACGGAAAGCCTGTCGGCGAGGCGAGCGGATCCGTAAATACTGCGGCTTTTCCTTTGATTGCATGTTCCAATAATGCATGTTTGTAGTCTTGCCGCAAACCGGATTCCTCGCAAAACGCGAATGCCGTCCCTACCTGCACTCCGGTCGCGCCAGCGGCCAGAGCGGCTATTACCTTCTCCGGATGTCCGTACTCTCCCGCCAACCAGAACGGCAGACCAAGCTCGCGAATCTTTTCGAGATCAACCTCGTCGCGCTCGCCATACAGAGGCTCGCCCGCCGCATTCAGCGCCAATTTCCCGCGTGGAGGCGCATTGTGACCGCCCGCTCGCGGACCTTCAATCACAAAGCCATCCACTTTGCCGTTGGCCTTCTTCACCATAGTTGTCGCCAAAGTATTGGAAGCGATAATCGCCAGAAACTTAGGCCTCATTAGAGGCGGCGATTCGGCGTTACGGTCGTCCTCACCCATGAACTCTCGCGGGGCAAATGTGATGGTGTTATCGTCGCCCGGCTGCGCGCCCGTCACATAGAGTTCGTAGCTGGCAGCCTCATGCCGCGCCAGCTTATCCAGCACGCCGGGAATCTTCAGCGGGATGCCCGCACCCATCAGCACATAGCTCACACCAGCCAACATAGCTCCATAAAGACTGGGCAGATGCGGTATTTGCACTTTTTCCAGATAGTTGATGCCGACCGCGTTCTCGTGACCTTCTCGCGCCAGAAAAACTTCCACGAAATTGGCGACGATGCACAGTTCTTTCAACTCGCGCGGACTGTCTTTGGAGTGCATCGGAAGAGTTTTGTAGGAATCGGTCGCTTGTTTCCCGTTTGGAATGAAGTATTCCCGCAGCACCCGTTCCGCCATCGCGCGCGCAGGAAAATGTTCGAGCGCATGCCGCATGTGCCCGCCTGGATCTCCGTCTTGGAGACGTCTAGCCAGAATCTGATCCAGCGCGGTGCCAGACACAACTCCAAGATGGCCCAGTTGAGACACTGCGCGCGCCAGCCGCCAGTCGGAGACGCCAGCACCCATGCCACCTTGAATCAGAATTGGAAAACCGCTCATGATTTGAGTGTGGCAGCTTTCCTGCGGCATGTTTGTGAGAGTTTTGTAATTAAAAAATGTGACGGGGATCACAAAGATGCCTAAGTCCCGCCTTTGCAGCAGCTCAGAATTCGACACTCGTTGGAAAAACTCCTGCCCGGATAACTCAGCCACCATTCAGCTCATTAGCGGACGGCGAGTTCGCCCAAGAGCCTCTCGAGCCCTTCCGCTCCGACGGGCGGCTCGGCCTGCCACGGGATTAGGACTAGTTTCTGCGCCAGCTTGTCCCGAACTTCCGCAATGTAGCGCCACTCCAGCGCGCCGCGTTCGGCCAGCACGGGATCCTGCGTTCCGGTGGCACAAAAGCTCTGGTTGATGACCCACGCGTAAGGCGTGATCCCTGCACGCTGCAGGTCCTCCCGCAGGCGCGCTGCCTCGTGCACGGGCGTGGCTTCCGGCAAGGTCACCAGAATGATGCGCGTGAAGTTGGCGTCTCGCAACTGCGGCAACAACCGGCGCACGCTGTCGGGAATGTAGCTTAGGTTGCGCGCCACGTCCCGGTGATAAGCTTCGGCCGCATCCAGGAACAACAGGGTGTGCCCGGTGGGAGCCGTATCAATTACCACAAAACCGTCGTTGCCTTCGTCCACGCAGCGGGCGAAAGCGCGAAAAATCGCAATCTCCTCGGTACACGGCGAGCGAAGATCCTCTTCCAGCAGCGCCCGGCCCGTCTCGTCCAAATCGCGACCGGACTCCGCCAATACCTTCTTTGCGTAGGCAAGGGTTTCCGCAATTGGATCAATGCGTGAAACGCGGAGGCCGGGAATATCTCCCCTCAAAGTGAACTGGAGGTGAGCCGCAGGGTCAGTGGTTGTCAGATGCACGCGATGCCCGCTGCTTGCGAGTTCCAAAGCTAGCGCGGCGGCGACAGTCGTTTTTCCAACCCCGCCCTTACCCATCGTCATAAGCACGCCCTTGCCGCGGGAAAGCAATTCTGGAACAAGGGATGCGAGCGGCGCTGGGAAGTTCTGGAGATTCTCCGCATGCCGCGTTGACCGTTTTGTTGTTGCATTTACGGAATGGCTACTCCCCAATTCACGCAGTGCAGCGATTCCGATGAGAGCCCGCGGAACCAATGGCACTTCGATTCTGGGAAGTACTTTCAGTCCCGGCGGCAGAGCTGCAAGCGCCTGCTGGCCTTTAGCTTCCAATGCATCTGCGATAGCGTCACCCCTGCACGCGGCTGACTACGCAACCGACTCGAGTGGAGAAGGTGAGCGGCTTGTGGGCCATGAATATCGATCCCGAGGAAGCGGCGCGCAAGGGACGAAGTGCCTGCCGCTGGTGCCGGGTCCACACTGGGACCGCACACGCCGGTGGAGCAGCACATCGCGGGATCGAATACTTGAAGCTTTACCATCGCAGTTTTCCCTTCTGGCTGGGTTGGCGCAATTACACCTGTATTTGAGGATAGTTTTTTGCGAACAAAACGATGTGACGGCGGTCACTCGCTCTGCCACCTGCCTTTTCCACAATCCCTGCAAGACGGCTGCATGACTTATGAGATAGTCGAAGCAGAATCCTTGCCGATGCACGTAGCTGAACTCTGGCGTTATCCCGTGAAATCGATGGGCGGCGAAAAGCTTGATCGCGCCGTGCTCAGTGCTCTTGGCATTGCGGGGGATCGCGTCGTCCACGTGGAGAATGCGGAAGGCCGCTTCATCACATCTCGCACCCATCCGCGCTTGCTGGGCCATCATGCAGCGCTGGATGCCGCCGGCGAGCCTAAGATCGACAATTTAGTGTGGACGGATCCTACGGTGCTCAAGCAGGTTGTGAGCATTGTCGGGCCGGGCGCGCGTCTGGTTCGCGACGATTCCGCCGAGCGCTTTGACATCCTCCCCCTGCTGGTGGCGACCGATGGGGCGATTGCAGCCTTCGGCCATGACAGCAGACGGCTGCGGCCTAACATCATAATTGGCGGAGTGGATGGCTTAGCGGAACGCTCATGGGAAGGCCAGCAGTTGAGAATTGGAGATGTGCTCATCGGAATCGATGATTTGCGTGGCCGCTGCGTGATGACCACGTTCGATCCCGATACGTTGGAGCAAAATCCGAAGGTGCTGCGAGAAATCGTGCAAAAATTCGGAGGCAAGCTCGCCTTGAACTGCTACGTGCTCGATGGCGGCGAGATTCGCGTCGGAGACAGCGCGGAGCTGGTTAAGAGCTCCTAGCGCATTCCCAAACTATTTCGTATCGATCTTCAAATTCACGTTGATCTGATTGCGCGAATCGAACTGGCCCACGCTCTTCACGTCGCTCTTGTGGCCCTGCGATTGAGCGTAAATCTCATAATCCGTATTGGAAGCGATGCCCGGGAAACGGTAGTCACCGTCCTTGCCAGCGATATACGTCTTCACAGCGCGGGTACGGGTGTTGGTGAGATACACCACGGCGCCAGCAACCGGATTGTCCTGTGGATCGAGTACGCGGCCAGTCAACACTTTGGACTGCGGCTCGTCCTTAAAAGGCTCCGGGGACGGGACGGGCATGGCTACGGCCATCGCCGTCATAATCATCAGGATGGATGCAAGCGCTAATGCTTTCTTCACGTTGGCCTCCAAGGCAAGCTTCTGTTTACTGTTTTGTTAGATGCAGTCCGGTGTCAATCCGCTCATCAAATTCAATGTGAACTGCAACCGGCTCTTTCGGCGGTAAACCTATGATTTTATGGAACTTGCCAGACTTGAGGTCACCCGTAAGCTCATAATCGGCCTTCCCGGGAGGCACATGGAAGGAGAACTCTCCGTGGTGGTCCGAGAAGGCCTCCCAGCGGGCCTTCTTATCGCCAACGCGGTGCAGATGGACATGGACTCCAAATACGGGGTGGCTGTTAGCGTCCCAGGCCGTCCCAAAGACGATGGCATAGGGCTTGGAGGGGTTTGGCGTTTTTGCCGGATGGCTGGCAGTCTGTGCGGAAACCGCACATAAGCAGCCGAAGAGCACGAGCGCCGCATGGGATACCCTCCTCCGGCGTACGGCGAAGGGCTGGAGGCAAGCGCAGGCGACGTGCGCCACGCTAGGGTGGCTAGTAGTCTCCGTCTTCGTCTTCCTCGTCCTTCTCGTCATCGTCGACATCGTCCTCGTAGCCCTCGCCCACCGCCTTCAGCTCCAGCGGACTGGCCTTAACCACCTCAAAGTCGGTGCCGCACTCGACGCAGGAAACAACTTCACCTTCGTCAATCTCATCTTCGTCAAAATCCAGCTTGCTCTCGCATTCAGGGCAAGAAACCATAAATCCCTCCGTCGGTATGAAAAGGCTCCTCATAATATTTAGAGTTTCCGCACGGCCTCGTCAAGGGTTGTCTTGCAAAATTTGCGCCATTCGATTGGCAGCGCCTATTCTGGGAGCATCCTTATCTGGGGTGCAAATGCGGATATTTGGCTTTCGAGCGTTGGGTTACGGTGTTTTGTGTCTGATCTGGGCCGCCGAGCCTTGCCAGGCGCAGAATTCGGCTGGAGACGCTGCCATTCAGGGCGCTTTGCACGAAGTTTCCGCGGCGCGGATTCAGGCAACCATCGAAAAGCTGGTGAGCTTTCATACGCGGTCGACACTTTCGGTAGCTGATTCGACTTCGATGGATTCTGGCCAAGGTATTGGGGCCGCGCGGAACTGGATCAAAAGCGAATTTGAGCGCTATTCGCAGGCCTGCGGTGGCTGTCTGGAAGTCAAGACCGACGCTTTTGTGGAAGTGGCTGGAGAACGCATTCCCAAGCCAACGGAGATCGTGAACGTCTACGCCGTGTTGCGCGGAACGGATCCCCTCGAAGCGAAGCGCATTGTTCTGGTCACGGGTCACTATGATTCACGCGATGGCGATACCTTCGACGCGACGGGCTTTGCTCCCGGAGCAAATGACGATGCCAGCGGAACCGCCGTCAGCCTGGAATGTGCGCGGGTACTGAGTCGCTATAAGTTTCCCGCGACCATAATTTTCCTGACCGTCGCAGGCGAAGAGCAAGGTCTGAACGGAAGTACGCATTTCGCAAAAATCGCCAAAGAACAAGGTTGGCAGATTGAAGCGGTGCTGAATAACGATATCGTGGGAGGTGATCGCAGTGAAGGCCGGAAGCCGGAGACTGTGCGCGTCTTCTCCGAGAGCTTGCCCTTAGCCGCCAGCGACGAGGAATTGCACAGAATCCGCGGCTTGGGCGGCGAGAATGATTCTCCCTCGCGTCAAATCGCGCACTACGTTGCGGAAACGGCGAAGGAGTATTCAACTGGTTTGAATCCAACGCTTATTTTCAGGCTGGACCGATACCTGCGAGGAGGCGACCACAGCGCATTCAACGAGCAGGGGTTCGCCGCCGTGCGGTTTACCGAGTACCGTGAGAATTACGATCACCAGCATCAAAACGTGCGCACGGAAAATGGTGCGGAATACGGAGATCTTCCCAAGTTTGTGGATTTCGACTACGTGGCGAAGGTCGCGCAATTGAATGCTGCGACGCTGGGATCGCTGGCGTCGGCGCCGGCTCCTCCTGGCAAGGTGAGGCTGATGGCCAAGGAATTGCAAAACGATTCGACGTTAACTTGGGAAGCGGTTCCGCGAGCGGCAGGCTACGAAGTCGTCTGGCGCGATACCTCCGGTTCCGGGTGGGACCATTCGGAAAGCGTGGGGAATGTAACTCGTGCTACGCTGAAATTGTCGAAGGATAACGTGATTTTTGCAGTGCGCGCCGTGGACGCAGCAGGACATAAAAGCCTGCCTGTTGTTCCACAACCGGAGCAATGAATAACGTGCGGCAACGAAGCTTGCTCCGCTGGCTCTTGATTTTTGAGGAATATGTCTCCTAGAACACCGATTCCGTTCGCCTTACCGCCATTCTCCGGCTGGGTCCGCCGTCTGGTGCTGGCCTGCACCGGTGTGTTCATCGTGCAGTACATTCTCCTAGCCTTCGCTCACGATTTCTACAAAGCATATTTTGAGGCATACCTCGGACTGATCCCGTCGTTGGTTTTGCACGGCCGCATTTGGCAGGTCCTTACGTACTCCTTCCTGCACGAAGGCCTGATGCATCTGTTCGGCAACATGCTGGTGCTTTGGATGGTTGGATCTCTGATGGAAATGGAGTGGGGCTCTCGGCGATTTCTGGAGCTCTATTTATTTTCGGTACTGGGGGGAGCCCTAGTGACGATCGCCGCTGCTTACGCTCACTTGTTCGGAGCCAGGCCGGATATCGGGGTCATTGGTGCCTCGGGTGGCGCCTTAGGCCTTTTGATGGCACTCGCAGTTGTCGATGGAGATCGCGAATTTACTCTTTTGCTCGCCTTCATCATTCCCATCACCATGCGCGTGAAATACCTTGTGGCGATTATTGTTTTGGGAGTTTTCGTCGCCACGCTGATACCCTCTGGGGACCATGTAGCTAACTTCGCTCACGTTGGTGGACTCCTCTTTGGCTTCCTCTATGCCAGATTCATACCTCGACGAGGCTTGGGATTTGAAGCTTCCGAAAAATACTATGGCATCCGCAATGAATGGCAGCGGTGGAAGCGTCGTCAGGCAGCCAAGAAGTTCGAAGTCTATATGAGGAAGTTTGAACGCGACGTGCGTTTTGACGACAAGGGCAACTACATCCCTCCGGAAGATGACGGGCCGAGCAAACCGAACGGAAGCTCAGGGTCAAAGTGGGTGAATTGATCGCGCAGACCAGAGCGTCCTCGCCTCCATATACGTCAGGCTTCTCTGAAGAAAGCTTGGAACTCGTCTTTCACTCTTTCCGCCAAAGGTTGCGCTTTTGCAACTTGTCGTTTCGCCGTTGCCTTCAGGTCGTGCCCTGCGCCATCAATCTTGAGCAATTTTGTCGGGCCGGGAATCAATTTCAACGCTTCCAGTATCTCGTTCTCGGACCCAAAAGGGTCCCGCGTTCCGTGGACAAACAGAGCGGACGTGCGCAGATCTGGAAAGTGTTGAGTGCGAGGCTGGCCCGGTTTGCGCGGCGGGTGCAGCGGATAGGAAAGTAGCAGCAAACCGTCAATCAACTTCGGATTCGAAGCAGCCAGCATAGTTGCCTGACGGCCTCCGTAGGAACTGCCCCCCAGGAAGACACGCCCCGGCACAAGCTGTCGGACGGCGCTCACAGCGTTGCGAAGACCTTCGCGATCACGCTCTGCGCTTCCAAAAGGCGGAGGACCGTGCGACGATTTTTGTCGAAACGGCAAGTCACAGCGTAGAACAAGAAAACCCGCACTGGCAAAAGTTTCGGCCAATGCGATCAAGTGCGGAATTTCGCAATTCGAACCCGCCCCGTGAGTAAGAACCAGAGCGTCGCGCGGCGGGCTGGCCGGCCGATGGAGGAAGCCGACTACGGGCGGGTCGAGTTGCGAACCGAGAAAACGTTCTACCGAGCCTGCGTCCACGCAATCCTCAACGAAAGCAGATTCCTCAGGGCTAAAGCCCTTCGGAATGACAACAAGAATCAGGCCACGTCTTCCAGCACTTCGTAAATGGTGATGATTCTGATTTCATGACCAAGGCGGGCCCAGAATTTCTGAATCTCCGGGTCTTCATGCGCCGAACGGCGAGCATCCTCGGAGAGCCAGGTGCGGAGCAAGAGGTAGTGCCGCGGCTCCTTGGCATTGCGCTGCAAGGTGTCGCTGCTATAGCGTTTGGCGGCCAAGGCAGCGATCAATTCACGCAACGTGACGAGGGCGGCGTCTTCCTGACCTTCCAGTGGTTCGAAGATGGCAACCGAAAGAATTTCCGCCATGTTAGTCTGCCTCCGCTAGAGACTTTGTTCTAACTAATGCCCGAATTCCTGTTTTGGTGGCGCTTGCACAACATGTAAGCGCATGAAGTCAGTAGAACCGGATGCCATTTGTGTGCCTGCAACGACGCCGATAATTTCCCCGATACGAACTTGGCTGCCATTCAAGAGAACGCTCTCGGCTTCCCGGACCATGCTCTCGGCAGAGTTTGAGGAGCCCGCCATAAGGGGATAGACTCCCCACAGAAGATTCATCCAATGGCACACGGGCGCTGATCGCGCGAAAGCGAAGATTGGGCATTTCGGGCGATATTTGGAGACAAGCTTTGCAGTGTGGCCCGACTCGGTGAAGACAGCGATTGCGGCCATGTCCAGGTCTTCGGCGGCCAGCGCAATGGATTCGCAAACAGTTTCAGAGATCGTACTCTTGGCGCTACTACCGCCACGACGGCGGCGCATTAAACGCTGCTGCGCCATGCTCGATTCGGCTTCCACGATGATGCGCGCCATCATCGCTACGGCTTCGCGAGGGTATTTTCCGCTGGCGGTCTCGCCGGAAAGCATGACTGCGTCGGTGCCATCAAAGACGGCATTCGCCACATCGCTGGCTTCGGCGCGTGTAGGACGCGGGCTTTCGATCATCGATTCCAGCATCTGGGTAGCGATGATGACGGGCTTGCGCCATTCGGCGGCGCGCTGAATGATGTGCTTCTGAATCACGGGCACGCGTTCCGCAGGTAGTTCCACGCCTAGATCGCCGCGCGCCACCATAACGCCACTGGCAGCTTCGAGAATTTCTTCCAGATTCTCGATAGCCTGGGGCTTTTCCAGTTTCGCAATTACGGGAATGCTCTTCCCAGCCTTCTTGATCAAATCCTTCACCAGCCGTATATCGGCACCGGTGCGGACAAATGACACGGCAATCATGTCGACGTCATTTTCCAAGCCGAAGGCAAGATCTTCGTGGTCTTTTTCCGTCAACGCAGGCACGCTCAAAGCGGCACCAGGAATGTTGATGCCCTGCGATTCCGCCAACATGCCGCCGTTAATGATGTCGCAAGTTACGTCCCGCCCGTCGACAGAAGCGACCCGCAGTTCGATGCGGCCGTCGGAAAACAGAATGCGCGCGCCCGACTCAACATCCTGAGCCAGCGTCTGAAATGTAGTACCAACCAACTGGGGCGTTCCCAACACGTCGCGCGGGGTAATCGTGATCTGCTTTCCCGCTTCCAGCAAGATTGGCTTCTTGTGCGGCAGTTTTCCGGTACGAATCTTTGGACCCTGCAGATCCTGCAGGATGCAGATGGTACGGCCCTGCTCGGCGGCCACACGGCGCAGCATGGCGATTCTCTGAATATGATCTTCGTGGGTTCCGTGAGAGAAATTCAGGCGTGCGACATTCATGCCACTGCGCAACAGGTCGCGCACCATTTCTTCGCTGCCCGATGCGGGACCGATGGTGCAAATGATCTTAGCGCGACGACGGTAACGATTTTCTTCCTGACTGAAACTTCCGGGGCTGGCCAAACGAATTCTTCCTCCATTACGGTGTTGCTATTACGAAACAGCGGTCGGTCACACTTAGATCCGGGTTCCAGCGCGGGCCAGACCGTCATTGCTCGCGCAAACGCGGAAACAACATTGCGTTAAACTCCGCGCCCACCAGGATAATGAGTGAAATAATGTACATCCATACTAACAAGGCAATGCCTGCTCCGAGCGAACCGTAGATCAGACTGTAGTCAGCATACCTTTGGAGGTACCATCCGAAAGCGGCTGTTGACGCGAACCAGAGAACAGTGGCCAAAGTTGCACCGGGCAGCACGCTAGGCCACGGCTGCGTGCGTGGAACTGCGTTGTGATATATGAGTGCGATGACGGAGATGCTGGTCAAAATTGCGATCAGCCAGCGGATGGCGGTCCACAAGAGAAGGATGTAGGGGCCAAATTCGCGGTCCGTGTAGAAGAGGATGCGAGTTTCAATGCGGCTGCCGAAAGCGACGAGGACGGTTGCAAAAGTTAAGGGAATTCCTGCCAGAATCACCAGAGAGAATGCGATAAAGCGTTCTTTCGCCAAGCCCCAAATTTTAGGGAGATCGTAGGCTCTGCGAAACGCTTCCATCCATGAAACGATGATGCCGGAGGCGGTCCAAAGCGTGAGCAACGAAGTGCTAATGATTAAATTCATGGGGCGTTGCGTACTACCCTTAAGGTACGCCAGCGCTGTAGCCGAGCCGGCTGGTAGAGCTTTGCCGACCGCATACGCAATTTCTCGTAAATAGACTTCCGTTCTGTGCGACGTTGCGAGAACAGACCCGACCACCATCAACGCCGGGAAGAAAGTGAGAATCAGAGAATATGCCGACGCCTTGGCCATGGAAAAAGCGTCGTGTTCGAAGGCCCGCCAGAGAGCCACCCGCAACAGCCCTGCGAAGTGCGCGATGCCGTGGTGTAATCCGGGCTGTTCGGGGCGAACCTCGGGCTTCGGTTCGAGCTTCATCTTCGACTTAGTCTCGAACTTAGGCTTAAATTCCACTCGTGTGGTTTGTGGCGCCATTCGGCGTAAAAACTAAAAAGGGCAGAGGTTGAAACTGCACCTCTGCCCTTGTGTTCCATCTCTTATTCGGCTGCGAGCTCTTCGGTTTCGCCTTCGTGCCGCATCATTTCCAGTGCACGCTCGGCTTCCTCGTAGGCGGCGGAAACTTCTTCCTGCACCTTCGCCGCAGCCTCTTCGAGTTCTTGCGAGAGCTTCACGTTCCGGTAATGTTCCATTCCAGTTCCAGCCGGAATGAGACGGCCGACGATTACGTTTTCCTTCAGGCCGCGCAGGTGATCGACAGCTCCCTGAATCGCAGCTTCTGTAAGAACGCGTGTCGTTTCCTGGAACGACGCAGCGGAGATGAACGAGTCGGTGGACAGCGAGGCCTTCGTGATGCCGAGGAGTAGCGGACGCCCGGTTGCAGGCTTGCCACCCTTCTCGATCGCACGATCGTTCTCTTCACGGAAGCGGAACTTGTCCACTTGCTGTTCAAGTAGGAACGCAGTGTCCCCTACGTCTTCCACCTTGACCCATCGCATCATCTGGCGAACGATCACTTCAATGTGCTTGTCGTTGATCGTCACACCCTGCAGCCGGTAGACTTCCTGAATTTCGTCTACCAGGTACTTCTGCAGCTGTTTCTCTCCCAGAACGGCGAGGATGTCGTGCGGATTGAGCGGGCCATCCATCAGCGGCTCTCCGGCGCGAACCATCTCGCCTTCCTGCACGTTGATGTGAACGCCGCGGGGCACGGAGTATTCGCGCTCCGTACCATCCTCGGCAACAACGTAAATCTTGCGCTGACCCTTCGCCACTTCGCCAAACTTGACCGCGCCATCGATTTCGCTGATGACCGCCGTTTCATGCGGCTTACGAGCTTCGAAGAGTTCCACAACGCGCGGCAGACCGCCCGTGATGTCTTTCGTCTTCGTGTTCTCGCGAGGGATCTTCGCCAGCACATCGCCCGGATGAACCGTGTCGCCATCCTGAATCATCAAGTGGGATCGCGAAGGCATGAGGTACCGCTTCGTGGTCTTGCCCTTGATGACGATAGCAGGCTGACGCTTTTCATCCGGAGAATCGGTGACTACGTGCCGCGACAGGCCCGTGACTTCGTCGATTTCTTCCTGCAGCGTTACGCCTTCCTGCAGATCCTTGAACTGGATCGTGCCACCGATTTCGGTGAGGATGGCGAAGGTGTAAGGATCCCACTCGACCATGACCTGCCCGAGCTGCACCGGATCTCCGTCGCTGACCTTGAGCTTGGCGCCGTATACCACCGAGTAGCGCTCGCGCTCGCGACCCTTTTCGTCGACGATTGCGATGGAACCAGCGCGGTTCATGACAACCAAGTCACCGGATTTCGCCTTCACGGTTTGTAGATTGATGAAGCGCACCAGACCGTTGCTCTTGGCGTCTAAGCGGGACTGTTCCGAAACTCGCGATGCCGTACCACCGATGTGGAATGTACGCATCGTAAGCTGCGTGCCAGGTTCGCCAATGGACTGCGCTGCGATGACACCTGTAGCCTCGCCCAGTTCGACCATGCGGCCGGAGGACAGATTGCGTCCGTAGCACAGTGCGCAAACGCCGCGTTTCGATTCGCAGGTGAGCACTGAGCGAATTTTTACGCGCTCGATACCCGCCGCTTGAATCTGGATAGCGAGTTCTTCGGTGATCTCTTGATTGACATCGACGATCACGCTGCCTTCGTAGTCTTTGATCTTCTCGAGCGAAACGCGGCCAATGATGCGGTCGCGCAACGGTTCGATGATCTCGCCAGCTTCGACAATACCTTCGACGTAAATTCCATCGACCGTACCGCAATCGATGTCGCCGATGATCACGTCCTGTGCTACGTCGACCAAACGACGCGTCAGGTAACCCGAGTCGGCTGTCTTCAGCGCGGTATCGGCCAATCCCTTACGGGCGCCGTGCGTGGAGATGAAGTATTGCAGCACGGTAAGCCCTTCGCGGAAGTTTGCCGTGATGGGCGTTTCAATAATTTCGCCGGAAGGCTTAGCCATCAAGCCGCGCATACCGGAGAGCTGACGAATCTGCTGTTTCGAACCGCGGGCGCCGGAATCCGCCATCACGTAAATCGGATTGATGACGCCTTCCTTATCTTTCTGCATCATGGCGCCGAACATCTCGTCGGCCACTTTTTCCGTGATCCCCGACCAAATTTCGATCACCTTGTTGTAGCGCTCGCCGTTGGTGATGGCTCCGTCCAGATATTGCTGTTGCACGTTAACGACGGCCTTTTCGGCGTCGCGTACGGTGCCGCGTTTGCTGTCGGGGATAACCATGTCGTCGATACCGATCGACAGGCCGGCCTTCGTTGCGTATTTGAAACCAAGCGTCTTGATGCCATCGAGCATCTTGACCGTTGTTTCAAGGCCGAAACGAAGATACGTATAATTGACCAGCTGGCCAATACCCTTCTTCTTGAGCAGGCCGTTGATAAACGGCATGTCCTGCGGCAAGTGGTCGTTCAGGATCGCGCGACCAACGGTCGTGTTCAGATACATTTTGTTCACTTGCGTCGGCTCGGTGTGGACAATGTCCTGATCGTCGTAAGCGACGGTCAGGTCGATGAGCTCACCAGAGTAGCGCAAACGAATCGGGGTCAGTGTTTCCACTTCGCCCGCTTCAATCGCGAGCAGCACTTCGTCGATGTTGGCGAACGTGCGGCCTTCACCCTTGGCGCCGGGCTTACCCTTGGTCAAGTAGTAGAGACCGAGAACCATGTCCTGCGTCGGGACCGTAATTGGCTGACCCGAAGCTGGCGACATGATGTTGTGCGACGCCAGCATCAGAACGCTGGCTTCAATCTGCGCTTCCGGAGACAGCGGAATATGCACCGCCATCTGATCGCCGTCGAAATCGGCGTTGAACGCCGTGCAAACCAGCGGATGAATCTTGATGGCCTTGCCTTCGACCAACACGGGCTCAAACGCCTGGATGCCCAAACGGTGAAGCGTTGGGGCACGGTTCAGCAGAACCGGGTGATCCTTAATTACTTCTTCCAGAATGTCCCAAACGACCGGATCCTGCTGCTCCACCAATTCTTTTGCTTGCTTGATGGTCGTGCACTGGCCGGTTTGTTCGAGGCGGTGGTAGATGAACGGCTTGAACAGCTCCAGCGCCATCTTCTTGGGCAGGCCGCACTGATGCAGTTTCAATTCCGGGCCAACCACGATCACGGAACGCCCGGAGTAATCAACGCGCTTACCGAGCAGGTTCTGGCGGAAACGTCCCTGCTTACCCTTCAAGGTGTCGGAGAGCGACTTCAGCGGACGGTTGTTGGCGCCACGCAGTACGCGGCCGCGGCGGCCGTTATCGAACAGCGCATCGACAGCTTCCTGCAACATGCGCTTTTCGTTTCGCACAATCACTTCCGGCGCGTGCAGGTCCATCAACTTCTTCAACCGGTTGTTGCGGTTGATGACGCGGCGATAAAGATCGTTCAAATCGGAGGTAGCAAAGCGTCCGCCATCTAGCGGCACCAGGGGGCGCAGTTCCGGCGGAATAACCGGGACCACATCGAGAATCATCCACTGCGGCTGGTTCCCGCTCTTGCGGAAGGCTTCGACAACCTTGAGGCGCTTGGCATACTTGATGCGCTTCTGCAGCGACACCTCGTTTATCATTTTGTCGCGCAGCGAAACGGACAGCTCCGCAGTATCAATTCGCTTGAGCAACTCCTTGATCGCTTCCGCGCCCATCATCGCCTTGAAGCCGGTCGCGCGGAACTGCTGGTCGAGTTCGCGGAACTTGACTTCATCCTTAATGACTTCGCGTTCCTTCACCGGAGCGTCGCCGGGTTCAATCACGACATACGCTTCGAAGTAGAGGACGGCTTCCAACTCGCGCAAAGAAATATCGAGAAGGTGGCCGATGCGGCTCGGCAGGCCCTTGAAAAACCAGACGTGCGAGCATGGTGAGGCCAGCTCGATGTGGCCCAGCCGTTCGCGACGTACTTTCGAGAGCGTGACTTCCACGCCGCACTTGTCGCAAATAACGCCGCGATGCTTCATGCGCTTGTATTTGCCGCACAAGCATTCCCAGTCGGTTACCGGGCCGAAGATGCGGGCGCAAAACAGGCCGTCGCGCTCGGGCTTGAAGGTGCGGTAGTTGATGGTTTCCGGCTTGGTGACTTCGCCGTGCGACCAACTCCGGATTTTTTCAGGTGAGGCGACGCTAATACGAATTGCGTCAAAGTCAGAGTTCGCATTCGCCAAATCAAAAGGGCTCGAACGATACAAGGTGCTCCTCCGCTTCCTGCGGCTGACCGCGGCCGCTCGCGGCTCTCAAAAACTTTGCCGGTTGCGGCTTCCAGCGGAAGCCGCTTCCAGCGTGTCTTTCGCCAACTAAGGTGAGAGCTTCCTCGGCGGCGATTAAGTCTTTCTAACCGTTTGCCGCTAATCCGCTGCGAGCGCCGCTGGCTTCCGCGGTCCCGCCTTAATCAGTTCGACATCGAGACAGAGCGATTGCAGTTCTCGTACCAGAACGTTGAACGATTCCGGCACGCCAGGCTGCATGGCAGCTTCGCCCTTGACGATGGCTTCGTAGATCTTGGTTCGGCCAAAAACGTCGTCGGATTTCGCCGTCAGCAACTCCTGGAGAATGTGCGCGGCGCCATACGCTTCCAGCGCCCACACTTCCATTTCTCCGAAACGCTGACCGCCGAACTGCGCTTTACCACCCAGCGGCTGCTGCGTGATAAGCGAATACGGCCCGATGGAGCGAGCATGAATCTTGTCGTCCACCAAGTGCGACAGCTTCAACATATAGATGTAGCCGACCGTAACGGGCTGTTCAAACTTGTCGCCCGTCATGCCGTCGTACAAATCGCACTTACCCGAAGAAGGCAGGCCTGCTTGCTTCAGCAGCGCCTTGATTTCACTTTCACGCGCGCCGTCGAAGACTGGCGAGCCGAAGTGGAATCCACCCTGGAAGCTTTTCGCCGCCGTAAATAGTTCCTCGCCGGTAAGGTCATCAAAGGATTCCGCTATCTGCGTGTCCTTAAACATGGCCTTCAATTCGCTTCGAAGCGCTTCTTCCTTGTTATATTTTGCCAGCAGTTCAGTCACCTGCTTGCCCAGTTCGTGTGCCGCCCAGCCCAAATGCGTTTCCAGCAACTGGCCGACGTTCATACGCGAAGGCACGCCCAACGGATTGAGGACGATCTCAACCGGAGTGCCATCTGCCAAGTGCGGCAGATCTTCTTCCGGAAGGATGCGTGCGATCACACCCTTGTTGCCGTGACGACCCGCCATTTTGTCGCCCACACTGAGCTTGCGCTTCATGGCGACGTAAACTTTGACAAGCTTAATCACGCCCGGCGGCAGCTCATCGCCCTTCTGCAGTTTCTCTTTCTTCTCGTTCACAATCTTCTTCAGCACATCGATCTGGCGCGAGGTCATTTCCTCGATCTCGTCGATCTGCTCGTTCACGCGCGGATCCTTATCCGCATACTTAATGCGTTTCAGGTTGCGCGTGGAAATGCGCTCAATCGCGTCGCGGTCGAGAATATTTCCCTTGCCCAGCAAGCGCTTATTGGTGCGCTCGTCGTGCAAGTCGGCTTGGACTTCCTTACTGCCTAGCAGCGCGTCAAGTCGCTTCAAACGCTCATCGGTCAAAATACGGATTTCGTCCGAGAGGTTTTTGTCGAGCTTGCCAATCTGCTGCCCTTCGATCATTTTGGCGCGTTCGTCCTTCTCTTGACCCTTGCGGGAGAAGATCTTGACGTCGACCACGATGCCTTCGATGCCCGGAGGGCACGTCAGCGAAGCGTCGCGCACATCGCCAGCTTTTTCGCCAAATATCGCGCGCAACAGTTTTTCTTCCGGCGTCAACTGCGTCTCGCCCTTCGGCGTGACCTTGCCCACCAGAATGTCGCCTGCCTTGATGGATGCGCCAATGCGAATTACGCCGCTTTCGTCCAGATCGCGCAACGCGGATTCCCCAACGTTCGGGATATCGCGCGTCACTTCTTCCGGCCCCAGCTTCGTGTCGCGAGCTTCAATCTCGAATTCTTCAATGTGGACGGAGGTGTAGTAATCCTCCTTGACCAGCTTTTCAGAAACGAGAATAGCGTCTTCAAAGTTGTAGCCGCGCCACGGCATGAACGCCACGAGGACGTTCCGTCCCAGCGCCAATTCGCCACTGTCCGTGCAAGGGCCGTCGGCAATGACTTGACCCTTGACCACGCGCTGACCCTTCACCACGATCGGTTTCTGGTTGATACACGTGTTCTGGTTCGAGCGCTTAAATTTAGTCAGCGTGTAAATGTCGCTGCCAACTTCGCGCGAAAGCTGCATCGGATGATGCTCGCCTTCCACGCGCACGATGATGCGTTCGGAGTCGACCGAATCAATGATGCCGTTTCGGCGAGCGAGTACCACAGCGCCAGAGTCGCGCGCCGTGACACCTTCCATGCCGGTTCCAACGAACGGCGCAGCAGCTACCAGCAGCGGTACCGACTGGCGTTGCATGTTCGCACCCATCAGAGCACGGTTCGCGTCGTCATGCTCCAGGAAAGGAACAAGCGATGCGGCCACGGAAACCAGTTGCTTCGGGCTGACGTCCACGTACCCGACGTCGGTACGATTGATCAGCACAAAGTTGCCGGATTTGCGGGCGTTCACTAGGTCGCCCACAATGCGCCCCTTTTCGTCGAGTTCGACGTTGGCCTGCGCGATGACGTGCTTGTCCTCCTCCCACGCGGAGAGGTAGAACGAGAACGGCTCGTGCTCAATCTGTTTCTTCTTCTTGTCTTTTAAGTCTTTGTTGAGCTTCTCGAGCTCGTGCTCCTCAATGTGGTCTCCCACCTTAAGCGAGCTGTCTCCCGCATTCATGACAGTCACGTAATCGAGAACCTGACCGTCTTTCACCTTGCGATACGGCGACTCGATAAAACCATAGTCGTTGATGCGCGCAAAGCAGCTGAGCGACGAAATCAGTCCGATGTTCGGACCTTCCGGCGTTTCAATCGGGCAGATGCGACCGTAGTGCGTCGGATGAACGTCGCGAACTTCAAACCCTGCACGTTCACGGGAAAGGCCGCCCGGCCCAAGCGCGGAAAGACGCCGCTTGTGCGTAATTTCCGACAACGGGTTCGTCTGATCCATGAACTGCGACAACTGCGACGATCCGAAAAATTCGCGGATCGCTGCCATCACAGGTTTCGCGTTGACCAGGTCGTGCGGCATCGCCGTCGACATTTCCTGGTACACGCTCATCTTTTCCTTGATGGCGCGTTCCATGCGGACGAGGCCGATGCGGAACTGGTTCTCCATCAATTCGCCGACCGCGCGTACGCGGCGGTTGCCCAAGTGATCGATATCGTCAACTTGGCCAATGCCTTTGCGCAGCTTCAGCAGGTACCGAATGGTGGAATAGAAATCCGTCGGCTCCAGCGTGCGGCTTTCAAGGCTTGTAGCGTCCTGATTCTCGTACAGCTTGATGTTGAACTTTAGCCGGCCCACGCGAGAGAAATCGTACTTGCGCGGATCGAAGAACATGCCATGGAACAGCGATGTCGCCGTATCCAGCGTCGGCGGATCGCCGGGACGCAGCTTACGGTAGATTTCGATCAACGCTTCCTGCGGCGTCTTCACCGCATCGCGGCGCAGCGTCTGGCTGATGACCGTGCCTACGTCGTCGCGCTCTGGGAAGAACAAGTTCATTTCGACAACGCTGGAATCCATCACCTTCGCCAAAATCTCTGGCGTGATTTCGGAATTCGCTTCCAGCAAGATGTCTCCGGTAGTCGTGTCGACGATATCGCTCGCCGCCCACGCACCCTCGAGATCAACCCCATCAATCTCGATTTCGGTGATCTTCGCTTTCTGAATGTCCTTCAGAATCGCCGCACTCACCTTGCGCCCGGAGTGAACAATCTCATCCCCAGACTTGGTCGCTACGCGATGCGTCAGCTTCATACCCAACAAATTTGTGGGCTTATCGGTAGCCGCATCGACGTTCCAAAACAGCTTCTTGGCACGAACTGTCAGGCGATCCACGGTATAGAACGTCCGCAGAATGTCTTCGCTGGAGCGCAACCCTAAAGCGCGAAGGAAGATCGTGCCCAGGAATTTCCGCTTGCGATCAATGCGGACATACAGCAAGTTCTTCTGGTCGTATTCGAACTCGACCCAAGATCCACGGTACGGAATGATCTTCCCCAGGAAGTATCCCGGAGGCGCTTTCTCAAAGAACACGCCCGGCGAACGGTGCAACTGGCTGACGATTACGCGCTCGGTACCGTTCACAATGAACGTACCGTTCTGCGTCATCAGCGGCACATCGCCAAAGAACACTTCCTGTTCCTTAATGTCACGAATGCTCTTGTTGCCGGTCTCCGCATCCTTTTCAAAGATGGTGAGACGCAGCGTAACCTTCAGCGGCGCGGAGTAGGTCATCCCGCGCTCTTCGCATTCGGTCACGTCATATTTCAACTGCAAGCCAACCGGGTCGCCGCATTTGTTACAGAAGTCCGGCGTATTCGCATTGAACGTACCGCACTTGTTGCACAGCACTTCGCCCGGATGGAACGGGTCGGTGGTAATGGTGAATCCGCAGCTCTTACAAGTCGACCGGAGGTGATGCAGGCCCTTCAAGTGGCCGCACTTGCACTCCCAGTTACCAATGGCAAAATCTACGAATTCCAATTTGGAAACATCGCGGAAGTCGGTGACCGGAAACACGGACTGGAATACGGCCTGCAGGCCTTCCTGGTCCCGCTCACTCGGCAGCCGATCCATTTGCAAAAAGCGGTCGTACGAACGCTTCTGCACTTCAATCAGGTTTGGAATGGCGATCGTCGCCGGAATCTTAGAAAAGTCAAAACGCTTACGGTAGGTGGTCTTCTTCGGCATTCAGAGGCTCCCAACTCGCAATGCGGCTGTCTGCCGCATGAGCGGTTCCGCTCAAAAAAAATCTCAACGCCCTCGGGACAACAATTCCCTAGGGCGCCGTTCGTGGCGCTCGTGCTTGATCGTATGTGTCGTTACGTACCAGTTGCTACAGGCCTGTCTCCGTCCCGCCTAGTTGCGGAACAGGTTGCCAACAACCACTGCCGTATTCGGTCTCCGCCCGCTTCCCGCGGATTCGGACCGGCAGCTCTCTTCGGATGGGCGGAAGCGGTGTTATCTAGATGATAACACCGCTTCGCCGGATTCACCCGGAATATTTTTCGCCCACGCCGCCAGCCACTACTTAACTTCGACGACAGCGCCAGCTTCCGTGAACTTCTTCTTGATGGTCTCGGCCTCGTCCTTGGAAACACCTTCCTTGATGTTCTTCGGCGCCCCATCGACCAGATCCTTGGCTTCCTTCAAGCCCAAAGCGGTCACTTCGCGTACGGCTTTGATTACATTGATCTTATTCGCGCCCACTTCCTTGAGCACAACGGTGAATTCCGTCTTCTCTTCCGCCGGAGCCGCTGCCGCTGCCCCGCCGCCCGCCATCATGACCGGCGCTGCCGCTGCCGCAGACACGCCAAGCCGCTCTTCCAGCTTCTTCACCAACTGCGAGGCTTCCAGTAGCGACAAGCCTACGATCGATTCTTCCAACTGCGCCAAATCCGCCATTGCTGTTCTCCGTTTTGATTTATCTAAATTTGGTTAAAACCGTTCATCTCATTACCGGTTCGCCTGGTTTCCAGTGCGCCCGTCCCGCCAACTCCACGCCAGACATCGTGCAATCGCGGACCGCGCAACCCCTGCTGCCGGTAACTCAATCTTTGCCGAATGTGAAATTTGGTAACTTTATAATTTGTAATGTGAAACCCAAAGCCATTCGGCACAGAGTTAAATTACAAAATTACACATTACAAAATTACACATTCTGAAACTTGCCCTTCTCCACGCCCTGCCCAATCACCACGGCCACGTTGCGGCCAACAGCGTTGAGCACACGCGCCAACTGCGTACCCGGTGCATTCATCAACATCAGCAGCTTGGCATAAATTTCTTCCTTCGACGGCAGCGCCGCAAGAGCATCGATTTCCTTCACGGAAATCGTTTTGCCATCCACCACGCCAGCCTTGAAAGCAAATTCCGGGTTGTCTTTTACGTACTTCGAAAGCGCCTTCGCCAGCGCAACCGGATCGCCTTTGGTGTACGCAATCGATGTCACGCCTGTCAGATTCGTCAGGCCCGCTTCGATCTTTGTACCCTTGGCCGCGCGTTCTGCCAACGTGTTCTTCACCACGCGATACTTCGCACCCGCTCCGCGAACCGCTTTGCGCAGTTCGAAATCCTGCGCCACGGTTAACTTGTTGTAAGTGGCGACGATCGCGCTCGATACGCCCTTCAATTCTTCCGCCAGCTCGGCGGTCTGCTCAATCTTCTTTGCCTTGGTAACGGCCATTTTTCGTCCTTTTCTACTTTCCAGATGTCGTCAAAAATTTGTGATTTGCGATTGGGTGATCTGAAAACCGAATCCCTCAAATCACAAATCGCTAAATCGCCAAATCACAAATTAACTTACAATTTTCGCCGCGGCTTCAATCGGCAACACGTCGATCCGAATCCCCGGACCCATGGTTGAACTCAGCGTTGCGCCCTTAATGTACTTGCCCTTCGCCGCCGCCGGCTTCGCTTTAATCACGCTGGAAATCAGCGTAGTAGCGTTGTCCACCAGCTTCTCCGGCGTAAACGAAATCTTTCCTACCGGCGAATGCACCAGCCCAGTCTTATCGGTGCGGAACTCAACTTTACCGGCCTTGATTTCTCGAATCGCATTGGCAACATCGAGAGTCACGGTTCCGGTCTTCGGATTCGGCATCAAGCCCTTCGGACCCAGCACTTTACCCAAACGGCCCACCGATTTCATCATGTCCGGCGTGGTGATAAGAGCGTCGAAGTCCGTCCAGTTCTCTTTCTGGATCTTCTCCACCATCTCCTCGCCGCCAAACAGATCGGCGCCAGCCGCCTCGGCCTCGCGCAGCTTTTCACCCGCCGCGATCACCAGGACCTTCTTGGCCTTACCGAGCCCGTGTGGCAGCACAACCGTGCCACGCACCATTTGATCCGCGTGCTTCGGATCGACGCCAAGACGCAGCGTCACTTCCACGGTCTCGTCAAACTTGCTGAATTTAACTTTTTGCAGAAGCGGTACAGCTTCCTGCAGGATGTACGGTCTCGCTTCCACTTGCTTGCGAGCCTTGGCTACATTCTTACTAACCTTCTTCATCGCGCTTTTCCTCGTCTCCCACCGCACCGCCGTAAACCGGCGAACCGTGGTTGTATGGACTGAACTGACTAATGGTTAACCACTTACAAAACTGTCATCCTGAGCGCAGCGAAGGACCCCTACATCCTCAACTTCGAAACGCCCTCTCAGGCTTTCTTGCCGCACAGCGGTTCTGACTTGCCTACCCCACAACCTCAAGACCCATGGACCGCGCCGTTCCGCGAATGCTCTTGATGGCTGCTTCCACCGATGCCGCATTCAGATCCGGCATCTTTTGTTTAGCGATCTCTTCAATCTGCTTCGCCGTAACCTTGCCAACCTTATCCTTATTCGGAACGCCAGAACCCTTCGCAATCCCCGCCGCGCGCTTCAACAGAACCGCTGCCGGAGGCGTTTTAGTGATAAAGGTGAACGTGCGGTCACTGTAGACCGTGATCACAACTGGAACAATCAGCCCGTCGAGTTCTTTCTGGCTGGTTCGCGCGTTGAATTGTTTGCAGAACTCCATTATGTTAACCTGCGCCTGACCAAGCGCGGGGCCAACTGGAGGAGCCGGCGTTGCCTTACCTGCTGCGATTTGCAGCTTGACTGAACCTGTTACTTTCTTCGCCATTCTGTTCCGTTTTCAGTCCGCAAGGCCAGGTCTAGGATTTTCGGCCTGGACACCTGCAGACGTCCCTTTCGTAAACTTCAGAACTCTTGTTTCAAACTTGTCATTCCGAACGGCTGAATCGCGAGGATTCTGCTTTCGGGCTTCAACTAGGAAACCGGGTGCCCCATCCTTGTCGCGCTCTTTGCGACAGGGCGGGAGACGCGGACCCAAGCCTACGACAAAACTTTCTCGACCTGTCCAAACTCCAACTCCACCGGCGTCGACCGCCCAAAAATCGTAACCATAACCTTCAGCGTCTCGCGATCTTCGTTGACATCGTCCACCACGCCCGTAAACGTTGCGAACGCGCCTTCCGTGATGCGCACGGTTTCGTTCTTCTCGTACTTAACCTTCAGCCGCGGCTTGTCTTTGCTGACCGCCACGCGGTTCACAATCTGATCGACTTCTTCCGCCGAAAGCGGCGTCGGCTGCTGCCCCGTTCCAACGAATCCAGTCACGCGCGGCGTCGCCTTCACCACGTGCCAAACATCGTCGTTCATGTCCATTTCCACCAGCACGTAGCCCGGATACAGCATGCGCTCGCTGGTGTATTTCTTGCCGTTGCGGACCTCGGTCACCGATTCAGTCGGGATCAGCACGCGGCCAATCTTGTTCTGCAACGCGAACGCCTGCACTCGCGATTCCAGCGACTCTCTTACCTTGCGCTCAAACCCCGAATACGCGTGCAAAATGTACCACCGCATATGCGCATTGATCGGCGCTTCCGCAGGTACTTCAGTCGTCGGAGCCGTCGTCGCATCCGAAACAGACGCGGGCAAAGGCGCTGCTGGTGTCTCAGGTTCGTTGCTGATTTCTTCCGGCATAGTTTCTCTCAAATCCTGCTTGGCCTTCACCTAACTTGGCTGCACTAATGCTTCGCGAAGTAGCGGAACATCCGGTCCACTCCACTCCCCAGAATCAAATCTACCGCCCAAAAATACGCCGCAAACAAGAAGACGGTAATGATCACGACCGCCGTCGTAGCACGCACTTCCTTCAAGGAAGGCGTGGTCACCTTCTTCATTTCCGTGCGTACGTCATGGTAAAAATCCCGGATCTTGTCGGGCCACGACTTTACCTGCTCGACCAGAGCATTGTCGCTCCGCGTTGCGACGGCTTCCGTTTTTGCCATAACCTCACTCCTCAATTCCACGAACCCGGCTGACTGCCCGGCCGATCAAATCTGGCAGGGGCGGAGGGATTCGAACCCCCAAGTTCGGTTTTGGAGACCGACAGTTTAGCCGTTGAGCTTACGCCCCTGTTTCAAAAACCTACTTAACTTCCTTGTGCGGCGTGTGCTTCCGGCAGCGAGGGCAGAACTTCTTGAACTCCAAACGTGCCGTCGTCGTCTTACGGTTCTTGGTCGTCGAGTAATTCCGCTCTTTGCAATCCGCGCACTGCAACTGACAAATCTCTCGCATCGCTTACTCCCAATCCTTCAGCTCGTGTAGCGCGAGCATTCCTGCTCGCGGCCTTTACTTCACAATCTCGCTAATCGTTCCCGCACCCACCGTGTGACCGCCTTCGCGAATCGCGAAACGCAATCCCTTATCCATGGCCACCGGCGTGATCAGTTCAATCTCCAGAGCAACGTTGTCGCCAGGCATCACCATCTCCGTGCCCGCTGGCAACTCCGCTACTCCCGTCACGTCGGTCGTACGGAAGTAGAACTGTGGACGATACCCCTTAAAGAACGGTGTATGACGTCCGCCTTCTTCCTTCGTCAAAATGTAGACTTCCGCCTTGAACTTCGTGTGCGGCAGGATCGACCCCGGCTTCGCGATCACCATCCCGCGTTCCACGTCGTCCTTGCCAATACCACGCAGCAACAGGCCAGCATTATCGCCCGCCAAACCTTCATCCAGCGACTTCTTGAACATTTCAATACCCGTGACCACCGTCTTGCGCGTGTCGCGGAAGCCCACGATTTCCACTTCCTCGCCGACTTTCGTCTTGCCACGCTCGATACGGCCCGTCACCACT
>JANXUC010000007.1 GCA_025352065.1 Acidobacteriaceae bacterium
CGACCTTTGGGTTATGAGCCCAACGAGCTACCGGACTGCTCCACCCCGCATTTCGAGTGTAACAACCCTGTAACCTTAGCGTCAAACTTCTGCACGGTTTTTTCCCGCGAAAATGCTGGCGCTTTCTGCTCGCTCAGAAAAGCGATTGCGTGCAACCGTCTGCGACGGAGCAGTCTCCAGTGGTTGCGCCGTCAGAACTCATCCATCATTTGGCCATTTTCTTCCTTTGGCAGGCCGTAACTAACTTGGTGGGATCGATCGCTTCATCGTCCACCTGCATTTCCATAATTTTTCCGTCTTTGCCGATGAGGAAATTTATGCGTTTCGGGGCCTTGTCTTCACGGGAGTAGACGCCGTACTTGCGGGTGACTTCCCCTCCCCAATCGCTCAACAGCGGGAAGGTTACGCCGATCTGGTCGGCAAAGGCTTTATTGGCGAACGGGCTATCCATGCTCACACCCACGACCTGGGTGTCTGCTGCTTCCAGCTTTTGCAGATTCTGCTGGAAGTTTTTCATTTGCTGGGTTCAACCCCCGGTGAAAGCGAAGATGTAGAAGCCGACCATGACGTTCTTCTTGCCCATGAAGTCATGCAGCGACATCTTTTTCAAATCATTGCCGTTGAAATAGTCCAGCGTAAAGTCGGGCGCCACGTCGCCGACTTTCAGCGCTGGGCGCGTGCTCTTTTGCGCTGCGGCTGAGGCCGGAGCAGCAATCCCCAGCGTCAGCAGCAGGGCCAATCCCGCTGCCGCCATCATTTTAGTTTTCATGATTCCCTCTTCGAGACCTGGCCGCCTGCAGGGATTGCCGCCAGATGCTGAAACTCAAACTACGCCATTAGCAAGACACGGGTCAAACGGAAACTGCGCGTGGCGCCTCCGGCTGCATTGCATCCGGCATTCCTTCTCAGTACATTGCTAAAGGATGACTTCTCCAACCGTCAACGAACTGTTCTACCGCATCGTCGAGCGTAATTCTGAGCGCGTGATGATGCATCGCGAGCGTTCGGGCTGGATCCCCGTCTCCTCGTGGGAACTTTATCGGGACACGGCGGGCGTAGCTCATGCTTTGCTGGATTGGAAAATTGCCAAGGGGGATCGCGTCGCGATTCTCAGTGAGAATCGGCCTGCATGGGCCATCGCGGATTTTGCGACGCTGATGGTCGGCGGGGTTGTGGTTCCCATCTATCCAACACTCCCAGGAGAGCAAATCGCGCACATGCTGCGGGATTCTGGAACGCGGGCGATTTTCGTTTCTACGCAGCAACAACTAGATAAGGTCTTAGCGGTTCGAGAACAGACCTCGCTGGAACACGTTGTGCTCATGGACCCGATGGAGGGTTGCCCCGTGGTCCGAATGCAGGATCTGGTGCTCGCCGAGCCAGAATCTCGCGACTCGACTCTGGATGCGCTCGCCCATAGCGTCGGACCAGAAGATCTGGCGACTTTGCTCTATACGTCTGGGACGACGGGCGTTCCAAAAGGAGTAATGCTGACGCACGGGAATCTGGCGGTGAACTTCCTCTGTTCGTTGAACGCGTTTCCCTTTCCAGAGGATGCGACGAGCGTTTCGTTTCTGCCACTTTCGCACATTACAGCGCGACATGTGGATTATGCGCTGCTGCATGAGGGCGTGGCACTGGCTTACTGTCCGTTTCTGGAAGACCTGCCGCGGGCGCTGCAGGAAACGAAACCCAGCATTTTTGTGGCGGTGCCGCGAGTGTATGAAAAGATTCGCTTGCAAGTGGAGCACACAGCGCAGGGTTTTGCGAAACGCCACATCCTGGACTGGTCTTTGGGCGTGGGTCGTGCATATCGTGACGAGATTCTGACCGGACACCGGCCCACGGCGTGGTCCTGGCATATGGCGGATCGGATAGTATTTTCGCAAATCCAGGAACGCATGGGCGGGCGTGTACATACCTTTATCTCCGGAGGCGCGCCGCTCGGTTGCGAACTGGCAGAGTGGTTTGCCGACGCTGGGATTCGCATTCACGAAGGCTACGGACTGACAGAGACTTCTCCAGTGATTGCGGTCAACACGCCTCGGGCGCACAAACTTGGAACGGTGGGCAAACCGTTGCCGAATGTAGAGGTTCGCATTGCTGCGGACGGCGAAATCCTGGTCAGGGGGCCCTCGGTCTTCGGCGGATATTGGAACAAGCCGCAGGAAACCGCGGACGCCTTTGTCGAGGGATTCTTCAAGACCGGAGACATTGGCACGCTGGATGCCGACGGCTTTCTTTCCGTCACCGATCGAAAGAAGGATTTGATTAAGACTTCGGGCGGCAAGTTCATTGCACCGCAGCCGATTGAAGCTTCGCTGAAGAACAACCCATTGGTGGCCGAAGCGGTCGTGATTGGCGACAAACGAAAATTTTCGTCCGTGCTGATCTTGCCTTACTTTCCACTTTTGGAAGATTGGGCCGGGATCAATCAAGTGCCCTTTACGAGCCGCAAAGATCTGGTGGCCGAGCCACGGGTGCAAGCTCTCTATGAAGGCATTGTGGAAAGCATGAACGCGAACTTGGCGCAATTCGAAAAAATGAAGAAAACGCTGGTGCTGGTGGATGAGTTTTCAGTCGCCGAGGGCACGCTCACGCCGACTTTGAAGGTGCGGCGTCGCGCCGTGGAAGATCGGCATCGCGCTGTGATTGACGCGATGTATGCTGCCGCCGACAAATCCTCCACGGACTGACGCCCTGGATTTTTGGTCAACGGCCCGCCTCACCTGCCGCGAGGATACAATAAAGTCATGCGAGACACACTTCAAGACACGCTCAGGATTGCGGGACGGGAGATGCGCTCACGGCTCATCGTCGGCACCGGAAAATACAAATCTTTTCAGGAAAACGCTCGTGCGCTTGAAGCTAGCGGCGCCGACATGGTCACCGTCGCCGTTCGGCGCGTAAATCTGGATCGCAGCAAGGAATCGCTGCTCGACTTCATTGATCCCAAGAAATACATTCTGCTACCCAACACAGCGGGATGCTACACCGCGGACGAAGCCGTCCGGACCGCGCACCTGGGGCGTGAAGTCGGACTTTCCAGTTGGGTGAAGCTGGAAGTCATTGGCGATCAAGCCACGTTATATCCTGATATCCAGGCCACTCTCGAAGCCACGCGCATTCTGGTGAAGGATGGGTTTACCGTGCTTGCGTACACCTCGGACGACATAGTTTTTGCCAAGCGCCTCGTCGATGCTGGCGCAGCCGCGGTGATGCCGCTGGGCGCGCCAATTGGCAGCGGCCTCGGGATGCAGAACGAGGCGAATCTACGAATCTTGCGCGAGATGATCACAGGTGTCCCTCTGATTCTTGACGCTGGCGTGGGCACAGCTTCCGATGCGGCGATTGCCATGGAACTTGGCTACGACGCGGTATTGATGAACACTGGAATTGCCGCTGCACAGGAGCCTGTTCTAATGGCGGAAGCCATGAAACATGCCGTAATAGCCGGCCGAATGGCCTATCGAGCGGGGCGCATGCCGAAGAAGCTCTATGCTACGGCGAGTTCTCCGTTGGAAGGGGTTGTGCGGTAGGCAGTACTACTTCTTGGCGGAATCGTTCTTCGGCATCTGCGCAGGCAGCGCGGGAGCGACGTAAACTACTTCTCCCGGCTTCGTGTAGTGCAGCTGCTCGCGGGCCTCGCGCTCGATGGCGGCGGGATCGGACTTTAGAGCTTCTACGTGCTTCTGCAATTGTTCATTCTCTTTTTGCAACTCATTAACATCTTGTTCCAGAGACTTATACTCCGCCCGCTTCTTGCCGTAGGCGACCGTTCCATTCGCGCCAAAGAGCACGTGAAATAGAATCCACGCGGCCAGCACGCTGGCGACGGTGGTCCCCAGCTTGCGACGCCAGCCGAAGACGCGGGCGATAGCGGGCTCATATTTCTCTGCCGATTGCAGAACGAATTCGCCGGTGCGGCGCACGCTCTCGTCAGCGCTGGGCAAGCGCATCGATTGGAAACGGGATTTGAGGTCTTCTTTCATATCTCGTGCGAGCTGCCTCAGGGGCTAAAGCCCAACATCGGCGACTGTTGATGGCACGACTGAAGTCGTGCCCTTCCCAAAACCTTATCTATTCAAAAACCCACTGCTTAGCTGCCGCACTCAGTTTGACCAAATCTTGCTGGGTGCGAGCTTCGGTGTAGATACGAACAACCGGCTCCGTGCCTGAAAGCCGGTAGCAAACCCAGCTTCCATCGGTAAAAATCAGCTTCAAGCCATCCTTACGAACTACTTCCTTGATGTCCCGCCCGGAGAATTCGCGCGGCTCCATCCCCAACTTCTTAGTGAACTTGGCTTTCACCTCGTCCGTCAAGCGGAAGTTCTCTCTTTGTGGATAGAAGGAACCAACTTTGACAAACAGTTCCTGCAGTTGCTGGCCCAGAGACTTGCCGCGGCGCGCCACCATCTCGCAGCAAAGCAGTCCGGCAATCACTCCATCTTTCTCGGGCGTGTGATGACGAATGGAAAGTCCTGCACTCTCTTCCCCTCCAATGGCGATTTTGTCCTGCTTGATGAGCTCGCCAATGTATTTGAAGCCCACGGGCGTCTCATGCAATTCAACTTTGTGGTGCTCGGCTAACGCATTGACCAAGTTCGTCGTCGCCACCGATTTTCCGACACCATTCCTCCAGCCGCGCACTTCAACCAAGTAATCGAAGAGGAGCGCGACGATGTAGTTGGGCTGCAAGAAAGTTCCATCTTCATCGACGATGCCGAATCGGTCGGCGTCGCCATCGGTCGCAATGCCAATATGGGCACGGGTTTCACGCATTTTCACGCGCAAGTCTTCCAGCAGATGATCGTCGGGCTCGGGAGCGTGATTGCCGAAGAGCACATCGCGATAGTCATGCACTGTAGCCACTTGCACGCCGTTCTCGCGCAAAAGTTCATCGGAGTACCCGCGGGCCGCACCCCACATGGGATCGAACGCCACCCGCAGCCCGGCCTTCTTGATCACATCGAAATCCACTGCTTCTTTCAGGCGCTGCATATAAGGCGGTTTCGGATCGAGAGCCTCGGAATCGGCTTTCAAACCGGGCACGACCGCTCCGGCATCAATCGCCGCAATCTCGGCTTCGATTCTCTTGGTCGCTTCCGGCAGCGCCGGTGCGCCATCGGGTGTCGAGAACTTGATGCCGTTGTATTCCGGCGGATTGTGCGACGCAGTAAAGTTAATCGCACCATCGGCATGGTTGTGTATCACGGCGTGTGAAATCGCTGGCGTAGGCGTAGCCTCGGCAATCATCCAGGGCGTGATGCCGTAGCTGCTTAGAAGCTCGGCGGCCATCGCGCAAAACGTTTCGCCCAGGAAGCGCGGGTCGCGTCCCACAATCACGCGCGCGCCTGAGGACTTTTGCGATGCAACATAGCGTGCGATGCCGCCGACCGCTCGCCTTACGTTGGCGAAAGTAAACTCTTCGCCAATTACTGCCCGCCATCCCGAAGTGCCGAACTTGATTGGAGTCGTCGTTGCTTGAGTCGTCATGGTTTGCCTTTCAAGGCTGAACACGTAAGAATACGCCGACGCCATCTAAACGAAGCCGATGGCAGACAGCCGACAGCCGCACTATTTTATATGACCGACAAACGCCTCGTGCTCTCATCTGCAGGATCGCAAGAAGAAGCTCGTAAGATCGCGCACGCGCTCGTCGAAAGGCGGCTCGCGGCCTGCGTCAACATCGTACCCGGCGTGGAGTCCATTTATCGCTGGCAAGGGAAAGTCGAGACTGCGGCAGAGTGGCTGCTTCTGATTAAGACGACGGCTGAGGCGTTCCCGCTTTTGCGAGACGCGTTGGCGGAACTGCACTCGTATGAAGTTCCGGAATGCATTGCCCTGGTGGTCGAAGATGGCGGAGTGAGCTACCTGGAGTGGATTGGGGAGTCGGTGGTCTGACTCGATTTGGGTAAGAAAAACAATGGCGGCAGGTCTCCCTGCCGCCATTGTTTTTCAGAAAATAGCTACTTGCCCTTCCGGTCGTGCCGGATGTCGCGCTGGTCGTGGCGAATATCTTTACGATCACCACGGGCATCGACGCGGTCGTGGTGCAAGTCGCGCTTGTCATGGTTGATGTCGCGCTGGTCGTGATTGCGGTCGACTCGGTCGTGGTGCAAGTCGCGACGATCATGATTGATGTCGCCCTGTTCTTTTCTCGCGTCTTTGTAGTCTTTGTTTTTCAGGTCGGTATTGCGTTCCGCACGGTCTTTGTTGATGTCGGTACGATCATGGTTGATGTCGCGCTGATCCCGATTGCGATCCACCCGGTCATGGTTCAGGTCCCGTTGATCGTGGCGAATATCTTTGCGATCATTGCGGAGATCGCGGCGGTCGTGCCGTAAATCTTTGCGGTCGCCCTTAACATCGCTGTTCGGAGCAACCGGAGTGTCGGCGGTTTGTGCGAACGTGCACAGCGAAGCCACGGCAACAAATGTCAGAGTCAGTAAACTGCGTCGCATATGTATCTCCTGTTGAGGGTTGGAGCTGATTTCGTCCTACGTAAGACTTAAACCCTGGGCCTGCAGAAAAGTTTCGCAGAGGAGTTTTGATTCCGGAAGTTACCTGGGGACATGGCCTCCCGCGCGGGTTTAAACGTGGATATTCACCTTTCACCTTGGCCGATCCGCATCAGTTTATTGATCTCAGTATTTTGATGGAGAAGGTCGGCGAGATCGATCTTTTGAAGTGCGACATCGAGGGAGCGGAACTTTTGTTCTTAGAGAACTACGGGGACTTGCTCGGTAAAGTCCGTAACGCGGTGTTCGAGCTTCATCACGAACAGTGCGATACAAACAAGTGTCGGGACATTCTGTTGAAAAGCGGGTTTCGGGAAACCGTACTGCGAGCAACGCCGACGTTCTCGGTTAATTTTATGACCAGGGACTAGGATCGGTGCACGGGATCGATTCGTTACGCATCGAAGTTTACCGAAGCGAGGGTGAAACCGCTAACGCCTTATCCAATGCGGACACCCCTCCGCGCTGGGCCTCCAGTTCGCGAAGGAATTCTTCCTGCGACAGCTGATCGCGTCGCACGAACAGGCCCAGCAGCGGATCAGCTTCAATTTTGGCCGCATCCGCGTTAGGCCGAGTATCCATATCCATCTGTTCCGGCTCAATCAAGATGTGCGGCGTGCGCGAGGAGCCTGATCGGAGCGCGTCCAGAAAGGCAGCGACCTTGGCGCTTTCGTCGGGAGTCTCCTGCACAAACTCAACCCCCATGCCGGTTTCCGGATGCACAACCCGGACAATGCCTTCGGCGCGGATGTCCATGAAGCCAACGCGCATTACTAGAGCAACGCGCGTGTGGAGAGGAAACGGAGTACTCATCTTCAAATAGCAAGCATGCAAACTCAAGTCGGTGAGCTCGCCGGGAACCGGAGCGTCCTGCTCTTCCACAGGTTCGCCGCTGGCAGCGTCAATCCATACCTTCAACTGGTGCCGCGCTTCTGGAGAGAGTTGCGTAAAGCGAATGCCTGTAAGTCCTTGCGCATTGCGCCAAGCTACTTCGCCAGTGGCTTCAATCCTATCAATCGACTGCGGCAGGAAGAATGCAACTTGCAGGGCTCCGCTGATTTGGAGACCTTTCCGGCTTTGAACCGCCAAGCCCCCTTCCCCAAGATCGGAACTCGTACACTCCACTTCCGCCTTGCCGGGAATGCGACACTCGACTGGAAATTCAATGGGCATCCGCGTATTCCGGCGCCGCTCCCGCTTCATCAGAGTGCGTACGGCGCGAAAGCTCGACTTGGTTCGCTCCACCGAAGAGGTTTTATGCAAGACAAAGTGCGCACCTTGTGCAAAGGCGCTTCCGGCGGCCATTTCCGGATCGACCAGCGCAACAATCACGGCGCGCTTGTTGACGGGAGAAAGTTGAACTCCGCGCAGAATTTGATCGGCTACCACGTATTCCTTAAAATCCACGATCACGGCTTCGTAGCGGCAGCGAGTCAGCTTCTGAACGGCGCTTTCGCCGTCCACGCAGGACTCCACCTGCACGTCCAGGTCGCTCAGCACCCGGCGAACTACGCGCTGCAACTTTTCTTCGCTGCTCATCAATAGCGCTTTGAGTGCTGTCTGTGAACTCAACGTCATTCCCCTCGGTTCATACCAAAAACTCTTGCCGGACTATCATCTGCAGGGTCCGAACATTCCTAAAGCGGTCCACTTTCAGTGCAGCCAATGCACCGCAATCAACCCAACGACGGGGCAGAGAGCTCACTTTCTTCGAGCAGATGCTTCACTGCATCCAACTCCTTGACCGCCCCCTGTAATGCTTCGATCTGCTGAGTAAGTTGTGCCTGCTGGGCCTGTTTCTTGCGTATCACTTCCGAGATGTCTTGCACGAGTACCTCCTCTTTTGAATCTACGGTTCCTATCGGCTCGAAGCAACGGATTGGCCACGCTGAGTGGTTACATCGGTAAGCCGATAGCTGGCAAATTTGGCCTTGCCGCGACGTGACGAACCTTATGGCGTAAGCGATTGAAGACGCAATTTTCCCATTTACAGAAGGGCTAAAGTGTGGTAATCTACTGATAATAAAGTGGTTAGATCCAAATATACGGACTTAAGTCAGGCAGTAACTGAATCGGTGGTTTAGGTTCCTAGGCTCGAGTTTTGGGCTGTGCGTGCATCGGATCGGGCTTGAGCGGAATCTAGCTAATAGCAGCAATCGAGTTTGCAGCAACTATTTTTGGAAAGTACGAGGCATCTTACTTCATGGCAAAACGACGTGGAAATCCCAACTGGGGCAAACCAGAGCCTTTGGGACCGATCACTCCCACCATTACGGAGTTCGAACAGGTGGTGAAGGAGTACAAGCTGGAGCCGGATCAGTACTTGCGGTCCACCCGCCTGCGTGAATGGGCGCGCCGTAACAAGAATTCGAAGTACATCCCGGAACCATTGCTGGAAGCCTGGGGCTTCGAAATTGAATCGACACTGTAAGACCGCGCTGTAAGTTGTTAAGATAGTGAGTCAATTTTGGGTCGCCTGCTTTGGCGGCCCTTTCCTTTTCCGTTAGCAACTTCAGGCTTCAGGCAAGCCATTGGGAGGCGCAATGGTTCTGAAAGGTATGGTTCTCCACAAGGTAAGTCTTTTTGCAGCAATAATGCTGTTTCCGATGCTGTCCGGCTCGAACATGCCGACGCAGGAGATTGTGGCGTTGCTGGTTGCGACCAGTTTCGCGGCTGGTCTGAACGTCTACGCGACGGTGGGGACCCTGGGCATCCTGGGGCACTACAACATGCTGGCACTGCCGCAAGGCCTGCACATGCTCACCGATTGGTGGGTCATCGTGGCGGCAGCAGCCATGTTTGTGGTGGAGTTCTTCGCCGACAAGATTCCTGCCTTTGACCTGATCTGGAATGCGATGCACACGTTTGTGCGCATCCCGGTAGCGGCGTTGCTGGCGTACAAAGCAACCGCGCAGCTTTCACCACAGGAGCAGATGATCGCGACCGTAGCTGGCGGATTGATCGCGCTAGCAGCACATGGTGGCAAGACGGCAGCGCGTGCGGCCGTGACGCCGTCTCCGGAGCCGTTCTCCAACGCGGCCCTCAGCCTGACGGAAGATGCAACTGCGATTGGCCTGACCTGGCTCGCGACGAAGCATCCTTACGCAGCCGCCGGAATCGTGCTGGTCGGATTGGTCTTCGTGGTTTTCATTGTCCGGTTCGTTGTACGATCACTGAAATCGCTTTTCGGTGGCGCTGAGCGCCAAATTGAACAAGACATACATCAAGCCCGAGCCGATTGAACCTCCAGGAGTGGGTAAAGTAGTTGTTCAAGTATTCGAGCCACGCGGTCTCTCGGCCATTCTTAGCGAGTCTAATTCTGTTGGCAGCAGTCTGCGCGAATTCGTGCGGAGGCGGAACTCCGGGGGGAGTTGGCCTACCGCCCCCTCCGACCGTAGCGGTGCTGACCCAGCACAATGACAATGGCCGCACAGGCCTGAATGCCAAAGAAACCATACTGACCACAGCCAATGTCAAAGTTTCCACTTTCGGGAAGTTGTTTGCCCAGCCGGTGGACGGTTTGATTGTGGGTCAGCCGCTCTATGTACCTCAAGTGGCGCTACCCGGACTCGGCAAACACAACGTTGTCTACGCGGTCACGCAGCACGACTCCGTGTATGCGTTCGATGCGGACGACAACACGGGTTCCAATGCGGCTCCCTTGTGGAGTGTGAGTTTCCTGAACGTAGCCGCTGGCGCGACAACTGTTCCAATTTCGGATCAAGGATGCGGCCCAACCACGAAGTTCACGGAGATAGGGATTCTACCCACGCCCGTAATTGATACCGCGACCGGCACCATCTACGTTCATGCCAAGACGAAAGAGAACGGCAACTACGTGCATCGGTTGCACGCGCTGGACATCGCAACCGGACAAGAGAAATTCGGTGGACCCACTGTAATTGCCGCTTCAGTCGCGGGAAGACTCGGTACTGTAAATTTTGACAATCTTTCGCAGATGGAACGCCCTGCATTGCTGTTGGTTGGCGGTACGGTGTACCTAAGCTTCGGATCCAGTGGTTGCGATGGTGGCCCGGTTCATGGCTGGGTGATGGCCTATGACGCGCGTACTCTGAAGCAAACGGTCGTGTTCAACACTTCCCCCGACGACCCGGAAGGCCGCAACGCAATATGGCAAGCGGGCGCAGGGCCCGCTGCAGATGCCTCGGGCAACTTGTATTTCGAGACTGCAAACGGCCCGTTTGACGCGGCTTCTGGAGGCAGGGACTACGGCGACAGCTTCATGAAGCTCACCATGGGAACCAGTGGGTTGACGGTCGCGGACTATTTCACGCCCTTCAACCAGCAGTTCCTTCGCGCGAATGACATTGATCTGGGCTCGTCTGGATTAGTGCTTCTCCCGGATCAGCCGGGGGCACATCCGCATCTGGTAGTCGGCTCAGGGAAGGAAGGCTCTGTCTATGTAGTGGATCGCGACAACATGGGACATTACAACGCCGTGGACAATAGCCAGATCGTTCAATTTCTGGATCATACCGTGGGAAGCATGTTCAGCTCTCCAGCCTACTGGAACGGAACTGTGTATTTGGCAGGGCAAGTCAATGGGTTGCAGTCATTCTCCATCAGGAACGGATTGCTGACGCCGGCATCGCAAGCCGGACCCACTTGTTGCATGCATGTGCCTTCGATTTCGGCCAACGGGACAAGCGAGGGGATCGTGTGGATTGTGGATTCGAATACTTTGGATGCCTTCGACGCAATAGACCTGACGCACAAGCTCTACACCAGCAAGCAAGCTGGTACGCGGGACTTGCTGGGAACGACGGCGCATTTCAACGTACCGACGATCGCAAACGGGAAAGTTTATGTAGGAGCCGACCTCCAGCTGGCCGTCTACGGCTTGCTGTAAAAAATCTTCGTCACTATCGGCGAGCCAAAGGTTTTGCCAGGGGCGCTCTCTCCTCGTATACTCAGAGGAACGGTCACAAACATTTTCGCGCGGCTAGCCGTTGGCGTCAGCCTTGACGCTATCGGATCAAGATGGGTGGTTAGCTCAGTTGGTTAGAGCGCCTGCCTTACAAGCAGGATGTCGGGGGTTCGAGTCCCTCACCGCCCACCATTCTTCCTGGCCATACGCCACCCTCACATTCCTTCCCCGCTGCGGATTGTAACTCAAGTTTCACACAGAATTTATCTTCCGTTGACATGCCTCGGGGCTTCCACCTCATAAGCTGTTGAAGCACCTCGTACGATTTCCCCAAGGAGAACCATTGTGACAACTTACCGCTCTCTCTCCGTGCTGCTGCTGGCAGCGGCAATCGCTTGTATCTCTGCGCCGGCTGCATCGGCGCAAAATCATGTGCTCCTCATCAGCGTGGACGGTTTGCACGCTCTGGATGTTGCGCGCTATGTGCAAGCAAACCCGAAATCGGCTTTGGCTGAACTGTCACGCCACGGCATCACCTACTCCAACGCGCACACGCCTTCCCTCTCAGATTCCTTCCCTGGCCTTCTCGCTCTGGTGACTGGCCGCTCGCCTGTGAGCCACGAATTGTTTTACGACGTCAGTTACGACCGCACGATTTTCGATCCCACCCACACGACCTGTGCGGGCACTCCAGGCAACGCCATGGTTTTTGGTGAGAGCATCGATCTCTATCTCAAATCCGTCGATCAAGGCAAAGACGCTCAAGACTCTCGTGGCAACCTCCCAGGTCGCTCCCACGATGCTGGAATTCCTGGGAATTGATCCTCAGAAGCTGCAATCTGTTCGTATCGAGAAGACGGAATCGCTGCCGGAGTAATGCAACTTGTTCCAGAAAACAAAGGCCGCCTGCTTGCAGGCGGCCTTTGTTGCGCTAAACAGGGCTGAACTACTTGAACACGATCACGCCGAAAGTTCCGGCGAAATTGTTCTTGGGTCCTGCAGCAAAGAACAGCTGATCGGTGCGGCCGTTGTTCTTCGTTCCGCCTCCGAACGCAATTCCCCAGAGCTGGTCGATCAAGACCACTTTGCCGGCGGTATCCTTCACCGTGCCCACGTACTGACCGGTCGCAAGATTGAAGCCGCTGATGGTTCCGTTGTTCGTGTTATTGGAAACCAGCAGCGTGTTGCTCAGCGGGCCAAAATTACCCGGTGCCACCGCCATTCCCCAAGGCTGGTTCAGGTGTTTGCCCTGTACCAGTGTCTTGATGAACGTTCCAGTTTCAGTAAAAATGTCGATGAATCCACCGCCAGCGCCGGTCACGCTGGCAAACGCTACGTAGACCTGACCGTTGATGTCCTGGATGCCAAACGGAGCGAAACCGGCGGGAAGATTCGGATCGGTAAATGAACCAATCGGGGCAAAGCTCGCGTCGAACATATCCACTTTCTTGTTGGCCACGTCCGCCGCGAAAAGCACGTTGCCGGAAGCCTTGGCCGTCACGGCAAGGCCCGTATAGACCGATTTAGGGTTGGAAACGGCAATGATCGCATTATTGAGATCGGATTGCGGCGCCCATCCACTGATGGTGCCGTCCAAGGCTGCAAAAATGAAAATCGAGGCCCATCCTTTCACTTGGAAATCCGGCGAACCATTGAACACGATTCCAGTAGGCTGGCCGGGACCGAAGTCGGTCGCAGAAGGCACTTCGACTTGCAAGCCTTGCTTAGTGCCTGTGCCGTCATAGAGGGTGGACCAACCCGAGCCCTGATTCGCGACCCACCACGGGCCGCCAGCACCGCGAGCCAGTCCCCATCCATTGACCAGCTGCGGATCGACGTGATGCGCCCATCCCACTTGATTCGAAGAGAGGTTCGTAAGTTGATACTGCGCGTGCGCAGCGGTGGAAGCAAGCATCACGCCCAGCGCAAGGCTTAGGGAGAGAACGAGACTGCGGCGTTGCATAGAAAATCTCCTTTATTACGTTCAGGTAGGTGAAGTACGAGTAACGCGTGGCTTTGACAGGTCAGCGACCCGGTTTCCTGGGCGGGTTCGAACCACGATTTCTCACCCGCTGAATGTAAATCCTAGGCCGTCATGAGTCGCGGGTTGTCACGATACTGTCACACGTTTGCACAATTTCTGCTCGGCGGAGTGAGCAATTGATACCTGTTCCGATCGCTTTGAGCAGCCTCCCTGCTAGACTGACGGTTTGCGGCGGCTCATCATCAACGCGGACGACTTTGGACTAACCACGGGCGTAAATCGCGCGATCGCGGAGTGCCATATCGGCGGTATAGTGACCTCGGCCACGCTTATGGCGACAGGATCAGCACTGGAAGACGCGGTGACTTTGTCGCCTCCTGCGTTGAGTGTTGGCTGCCACGTTGTGCTGGTGGATGGCGCGCCCCTTCTGCCCCCATCGGAAATCCCTTCTCTGGCATTCGCCGAAAACGGGACGTCGTTCGCTCCGACCCTGGGCAGCTTCATTCAACGCGTGGGGATTGGACGCTTTTCGGAACAAGAGATTGAGGCAGAAGCAACGGCGCAGTTTCGCCGTCTGCAAAAGGCTGGTGTCACGATCAGCCATTTTGATACGCACAAACATACTCACGTCTTCCCTGCTATTCTCCGGCCAATCTTGAAGGCAGCTCGGGCTTGCGGAATTCGTGCGGTAAGAAATCCGTTTGTACCGGTGCGCCCCCTGTCGTGGAACGAGCTGCGTGGGCGGCCCTCCCTGTGGAAGCGTTATTTGCAGGTACGGGCGCTGCGACGATTTCTGCCGGCGTTTGATGACCTGATCGCGGAACACGGCATGGTCACGCCGGATGGCAGCCTGGGCGTCATCGAAACCGGATCGCTGGATGGACCACTGTTCACGGCGATTGCTCGCGGAATTTCCGAAGGACTTCCCCAAGGCACATGGGAACTCGTCTGCCATCCCGGATACAATGACGCGGACCTGGCGGGAATCCGCACGCGCCTGCGAGCTTCGCGGGCCCAGGAACTTGCTGTCTTGACATCGCCCGACGCCCGTAAAACGTTGGAAAACTACGGTATCGAGCTCATTTCCTACCGCGACCTGGCACGAAGATGATCCCCGCCCCCAGCCTGTAAGACCGGCGCCGAACAGCTGGCTACATGGAAGGTCATTGGCCTTTAGGGATCTGTCCTTTCGAACGATGCGAGATTACTCTTGGGTGGAAGCAGCCATGACAGAAAAGACAGAAGAGACGACAGCCAGCGTGAAACCCGATTTGGCAATTCGAGTCTGGGGCATGAGCCAGGACGGCAAACCGTTCTTTCAGCAGGCGCGCGCTGTGGAAATTCGTCCATCCGGCGCAGTGCTGGCGCAGCTTGATTGCACATTGAACCCAGGCGATGTTGTAGGCGTGCAGTATGGCCCCAAGAAGGCGCGTTGCCGCGTCTCTTCGGTGCAAAACACGCCAGATGGCAGGCTGCGCGCCGAAGTGAATCTCATCGATGGACAGGTCTGTCCCTGGACCGACGAACTGACTGCGGAACAAGTGGCGAGTGACCCGGTTGTGGCCAAATCGCGCAGGCGCTTTGAGCGGCACAAAATCTTCTTCAATATGGAAATGGCGGACGAGCGCGTAAAAACGCCAATTCGGGTGCGTGCCACCGACATCAGCGCTAACGGCTGTTACGTCGAGACTATGTTGCCCTTAGACGCCGGCACTATTTTGAAGGTCGAGTTTTGGCTGGACACGGAAAAGATTTCAACTTCAGGGATCGTGCGCGCCAAGGACCCGGGAGTCGGCATGGGCATTGAATTCACTGGCCTGACGCCATCAACCCAGAAGCGGTTCCAGACCTTCCTGGATAGCCTGAACGCAGGTTCGGGCGGATTTGCCGGTCCTGGCAACTCGCAAGCCCAAGGCGCCGGTAACTAGCGCACCTAAATTTTTACCGCGTACCCGCACAACAACCACAGAGTCGGAAGACTGTACGCAAACCTTTTTTCGCGTTTTCAATCTACAATCTGAATCCTGCGCATTTGCAGACCATCTTATCTACGAGAATAAGCGCTACTGCGCCCAGGCATCTTTCGGCATGAAGATCGGTATCACTTGTTATCCGACCTACGGCGGCAGCGGCGTAGTCGCTACAGAACTGGGGCTGGAGCTGGCGCAGCGAGGGCATGAAGTCCACTTCATTTCCTACGCGCAACCCATTCGCCTGATGACGCCACAGCAAAATATTCACTATCACGAAGTGGAAGTGTCTCGTTATCCCCTGTTTGAATATCCGCCTTACGATTTGGCTCTTGCTACGCGGATGGCCGAAGTCGCCGAGCTTTACGACCTGGACCTGCTGCATGTGCACTACGCAATTCCGCATTCCGTGAGCGCACTCCTGGCGCGCCAGATGCTGGCCGCGGCACCCCGCAAACGGAAGCTCCCTTTTGTCACGACCCTGCACGGGACAGATATCACGCTGGTCGGCCTCGACCGCTCCTATCTCCCCATCACACGCTATTCCATTGAGCAGAGTGATGGCGTCACGGCAATTTCAAAGTACTTAAAAGAACGCACCCACAGCGTGTTCGATATTAAAAACAACATTGAAGTCATCTACAACTTCGTAAATTGCGACTTGTACACTCCGAACCTGAAAGCTTCAGAACAGCGCCTGGAATATGCCGCTCCCCACGAAAAGATTCTCGTACACCTTTCCAATTTCCGCCCGGTGAAGAGGCTGACGGACGTAATTGAGATTTTCGATCTGGTGCGCAAAGAAGTCCCCAGCAAACTGATGCTGATTGGCGACGGCCCCGACCGTTCACAAGCGGAATGGCTGGCCGTGCAGAAAGGCATCCACGACCACGTTCTCTTTTTGGGAAAACAGGATCGCATCCGCGAAAAGCTTGCACTCGCCGACATCATGTTGCTCCCCAGCGAACTGGAATCCTTTGGCCTGGCAGCTCTCGAAGCTATGGCCTGCGAAGTCGTCCCCATTGCAACACGTGTCGGAGGTTTGCCCGAGGTCATCGATCACGCACGAACAGGCTATCTGGCTCAGGTGGGCGACGTTCGCGCAATGGCCCAGTACGCGATTGATTTGTTCAAAGATCCAGAATTGCTGCACGGAATGGCCACCGCCGCTCGTGAAGTCGCGCAAACACGCTTCTGCTCCAGCAAGATCATCCCGCAATACGAAGAGTTTTACCGCCGCGTGCTGGAAAAAGCGTCCTGAAGCTGGTTCGCACTGTCCGGCTGCAGCCGCGGCAGCACAATCTGAACCAGCGTACCCATCTCCGGATGGCTATTGATCGTCATCCGAGCAGCATCGCTGTAAAGAACCTTCAGCCTCTCCGCGATGTTCGCCATTCCAATGCCGGCGCCATCGGAGCCGCCTAGACTTTGTGCTTTCTGCGAAGCACTCATCCCCACGCCGTCGTCTTCGACTTCCAGCGTCAGCTGCGTCGGCGTAAGGCGGCTGCGGATGCGAATCGTTCCACCCTCCACCTTCGGCGCCAGTCCGTGCTTAATGCAGTTCTCCACCAAAGGCTGCAAAAGCATGCTGGGAACCATCAAGTCCAGCGAGGCGGGATCGAGATTCTCCTCGATCTTCAACTTTTCCAGCCCAAAGCGCACGACTTCAATATCCAGATAATCGTCAATAAATGCCAGCTCTTCTCGTAACGGAACAAACGTTTCTCCACTTCTCAAAAGACGTCGAAGAATATTCGACAGCTTCAGAATCATTTCGCGCGCCGTATCCGGATCAATCCTCACCAGCGACGACACGGAATTCAGCGTATTGAACAAGAAATGCGGATTAATCTGGTTCTGCAAAGCCTCCATCCGGGCCTGCAGTAACAAGCGTTCCTGCTCCTCGAGCTTAATCTGGATGCGAACACTGTTCCAAATCTTCAACCAGGTACCTATCGCAATAATAGGCGTGATATAGATCAGCGCTTTAACCCACAGCGGTCCGCCACGCAGGCTGAAGATGGAGTGGGGCGCAAGATGAGCAACTTCCGAGCGCAGAGCGCGCAGGCCAACGATAACCAGGAAAAATACGGTCTGCCAGTCGAACCGCCGCGGCATGGGCAGATTGCGCCGCACCCAGCGATACACACTGAGGTCCACAAACGGCGAAAAATACCAGATTTCTTCATGGTCCGCCGCAAAAGCGCGAAGCTGCCCTGCAACCAATCCCGCCAGCAAGTTGTAAGGCAGCGTCGCCCACTCGCCATGTGCTATCGCCGGTAAGGCAAGCAGGGCGCCGCCAGTGCATCCAGCTACCCGTCCCACCAGCACTCCAAGAATTAGAGTGATCTCAAAAGACAGATCAGCAGCAACAAATGGGGTGACCGTGCGAATCCACACGCCCACTGTCATGGGCACGCACACCCAAAGCATCAAATCCATCTTCTGCCGCAGCGTTCGATTTTCCCGAAACAGCAGAGATTTGAACTTGACCGACCGGATGAGCGCGCTCGACGCAGCAGCCGCGATACCCACGATCACGAGCAGAAAAATGGAGATGCGAAGCGGGTCAAGCATCGGAGTGAGGCTAGGTTAGCACGGTTGCCGGGCCAAGTATCAGCGCGTTAGACCTAGGTGTTAGAGCCGTAGGTTAGTACGGCCCAATGATTCCGCCAATTTGCCGAGACTGCGGCAACACAAATTTCGCCTGCGCACCAACCGCTGCCAGGATGGCATTCGCAAATTTCTCTGCGTCCGGCGCCTGCATAAATACCTCGGCGCCGCTACCGCCGTGCATCGAGATGGTAATGCCAATCGCATCAGCTCCTCTTCGAACAATAGCCATGCTTTCGCCTTCGGGCGGGTCGGTAAAACGGATCGTAGTGGATCTGGTCATAGCGCAAATCTTAATCGATTGTCATTCCGAGCGCAGCGAGGAATCCCTTTCGCGGAAGACGGTCTGGCCCGGTCCGGCAATGTTTGTGCGTCGCTCAACCTGAAAAAGCGACAACCTTTTACGCCGGCAGCCGTTTCAATATCTGTGCCGCCTTTCGGAACCATGGCCGCTCCCGTCGTTTCAGATACCCGGGCATCGTCGGCTTCTTGGCCAGCACCTTCTGCGCAATTTCCCGCGCCTCCGTCCCACGCCCCTGCGCCGCTAAAAACGCAGCATAGTTGATATAAGTTTCCGAAAGCGTCGAGGTCACCATAACTTCTTGAAACCCTGCTTCCGCTTTTTCCGGCTCCCCGGTATTCGCATAGGCATGCGCCAGCAAAGCCGCCGCGCGCTGGAAGTCATACTTGCGCTCTTTCCCTGCCACGCGTTCCAAATCCGGCACGGCTGCCGTAAAATCTCCCAACGCCACCGCGCACTGCGCTCGACGATAAAACGGGTCTGGAGAATCGGTACGGATTGCAATCGACTTGTCGTAGCACTCGCGAGCCTGGGCAAACTTCCCTTCATCCAGATAGAGCCCCGCCAGCTCTTCGTAATTCCCGGCCGAAGGATTATCCAGCACAATCGCCTGCAACTCACGAATACGTTTCCGCCGCGGAAATGCCTGGAACGTCCCACGCAGCAACCCAAGGTCGGGAATCAGCTCGGCAGCAATGTAAACCAGCGCCCCAATCCAGCCTCCAATAAAGATGACGTACAGCCAATAATTTTCCGGACGCCGCCGGATGAAATGGAGCAGCGCCATACCAATCAGCAGTATGCCCCACCACGAAAAACTATGACTCAGCATCGAAAACATTGGAGTTAGCGCAATATATCACGCAGGAAGGCTTCCGGAAATGTCACTTCCGGGGCTGACCGCCGGGTAGTCCCGCCAGCCTTTCCCCGCAAGTGCTAAAATTTTATATGACACCCCTTCCCGTACGACTCCTAGCCGTTGATATTGACGGCACCCTGCTGAATCACGAATTCAAGGTTTCCCCGGAAGATGCGGCGGCCATGCGCCAGGCCCACGCCATGGGCGTCGAAATCGTCATCGCCACCGGCCGCAGGCACCACTTCGCCCACCACGTCGCCCAGGAACTGGGCGTCGACCTTTGCATGATCAGCTCCAACGGCGCCGTCACACGGTCGCTCACGGGAGAAAGATTCCATCGCAACCTGATGCCCAAAAAAGTCTGCCTTGAAATGTGCCGTGCCATGAACGAATTTCGCGGCCATCTCGTCGTCACCTTCGACAAGGAAACCAAAGGCGCTCTGGTTCTGGAACACCTGGACGAAATCGGCGTCAGCATCCGTCGCTGGCTGGAAAAGAATCTCGAATACATCGAATTTGTAGTCCCCATCGAGAACGCCCTCACCGAAGATCCCATCCAGGCCATGTTTTGCGGAACCCTCGCCCGCATGCAGGAAGTCCAGCAAACGCTCGCCGTCAGCGGCCTGCAAGATCGCGTCACCGTTCTCCGAACGGAATACGCCGAACGCGATCTCAGCATGATCGACATCCTGAACTACGGTTGCACCAAGGGCCAAGCGCTGGAACGCTGGGCAACACATCGCGGCATCCTCCGCGAACAGATCATGGCCATTGGCGACAACTATAACGACATCGAAATGCTGGAATATGCTGGCGTCCCCGTCATCATGGGCAACGCGTCGGAAGAACTGCGCAATCGTGGCTGGATGCAAACCAGATCCAATAGCGAAAATGGCGTGGCCGCCGCCCTGGAAGAAGTATTGTTCCGGAACGCCTTGGTCTAAGGACCTCGTATAAGGAGACCTCCTTCGAAAACAACCCCTACGATTTGTCATCCCGAACAGCCCCATCGTGAGGGATCTGCTGTTCGCCTCCCGAATTCAACGGAAATTCACAGCTCCCGATTGACAGCACCCCGGACCAGTGCCAGACTTGCGCGCCCTTCTAAAGATGGCATGGCACGCCGATGCCACTTCTCTCAATGACTCTGGCCGAGTCCCCGAGATGTTCCATGGTACGTCGTTCCTTCTCTTCCCTGCACGGAGTCTCTCTATCGCGCGCCCTTTCGTTACTTTCCGTCCTGATCCTCAGTGTTCCGACACTCAGCGCTCCGACACTCAGCGTTCCGACACTCAGCGTTCCGGGCTTGGCTGTGAACCAGTTCTTGTCCCCCACCTTGTATCCGACCGGTGTGCAGCTAGGCAGCTTCAATCCCCAGCAGACTATCGGCGACTTCAATGGCGATGGGAAACTGGATGTGCTCTTGATCTCCTCTTCTTTTGGAACGACGAACATCAGCGTCCTGCCCGGCAAGGGAGACGGCTCTTTCGGCACGCCAATTTTGACCAATGTTGCAGCCTCTCTTAGTCTGATCAAAAATCAGCCGCTGGCCGTGGGAGATTTTAACGGCGACGGCAAACTGGATGTCGCCGTGCTCGCAGGTAGCGTCCAGAAGATAGGGCTTCTGCTCGGAAACGGGGACGGAACCTTTACTTACCAGCTAACCAGCAACACTTTTTCCGCGCCGATCTCCTCTCTTGCCACTGCGGATTTCAACGGAGATGGCAAGGCCGACATCGTCGTAGGAGGCTTCACAAGTGCGGGCCTCGTCGCTTCCGTGCAAGTTTTGTTGGCGAACAGTGACGGCACATTCCAAGCTAAAACTGCCAAAACCTTTCAGCTTCCTGCCAGCAGCACGCAAACGGCCCTAACGCTGATCCCAGGCATTTTCAAACTCGGCGGTCAAACCGATGTCGTCGTGGGCGACAGTCTCGGAACGAATATCTTTCGGCTTTCCGGCAACGGCGACGGAACGTTCCAAAGTCCTAAAACGGTGGCGCTCGGCCTAGGCTCGGCCCCCGGCTTAATTGCTGGTGATTTCAACGGGGACGGCAAGTTAGACCTCGCCGCCCAAGGGAACTTGCTTCTCGGCAACGGCGATGGAACGTTCCAAGCTCCCAAGAGCACTCCTGTCAACTTTGTGCCCTATATAGCGGCCGACTTCAATGCCGACGGCAAAATGGACGCCTACGGTTCCGGCTGTCTCTCCTTGGGCACCTCAGCCGGTTCGTTTCAAACGCCTCACTGCATCGCTGCAGATAAACCTTTCTACTTTCCTGCATCGGTGGCGGATCTCAACGGCGACGGTAAGCTGGATTTGGTGTGGTTCCCTGGGCTACCCGGATTCACCGAGTCCGTTGCATTGGGCTTCGGCGACGGTACTTTTCCAGTGCCGCAACCGGTTGTAGGTCTGTCGGGCGCAACCTCCATCGCGATGGGCGACTTTAATCGCGACGGCAATCTAGACTTGGCTGCAACTACCTGCTCCGACTCATCGTGCTCCACGGCTGGCCTCGTTTTGCTCTTCGGCAATGGAAACGGAACATTCCAACCGCCAACGCCCTCAATTCCGGGATATATCGGGGGCTCGAACATCAGCGTAATCAGCGGAGACTTCACTGGCGATGGAAAAATGGACCTCCTCACCTACGGAGGATCCACTTTCAATGTGTTCCTGAACCAGGGAAATGGAACATTTGCCAGTCCAGTTTCGTCGACCGAAGTCGGATACAAACCGTTTGTGGGTGATTTCAACAACGATGGCCGTTTAGATTTATTCACCGGCTCGCTTTCCCTGGGCAACGGCGATGGCACGTTTGGGGCCCCAACCCTCATCTGTCTTGGCCCGGGAACCGCCGGTGATTTCAATCACGACGG